>NVXL01000203.1 GCA_002746115.1 Alteromonadaceae bacterium | reverse complement strand
GGCAAGCCGGTTGGGAGTGGTAGATGATATACCCTGCATATGTACATTTAGGTGATAAGGTTCATGCTCATGGCGTGACGCTGCCCGATTTCGAAGGTTGCTTTACAGCAGCGGATGAATATACAAACATACCGCATAATGTCCAGGAAGCTGTTGAGCTACATTTTGAAGGTGAAAGCTTCAAAATACCTGAACCATCTGACATTTCTGAATTAGAAAACAACAGTGAATACACTGATGGTATTTGGATGTTAATCGATATTGATATAAGTAAATTCGACAGTCAGCCTATGCGCCTCAATGTTTCTTTGCCTACTTATATAGTTAAAAAAATGGACGACTATGCCTCTCAAAATCATTTATCCAGAAGTGCTTTGACTGTAAAAGCTACGGAGAAATACTTGGATTCTGATAACGCATAACGTCTTGATGCAAAGGTTAAGCTTACTGAAAAATAAAGGCGTTATTTAAACTCCAGTAGTTCCACATCAAAAATAAGCGTAGACCCCGGTTTAATTTTACCGGCGCTTTGATCCCCGTACGCTAAATGGCTAGGTATAAACAAGCGCACTTTTTCGCCTACAACCATTTGTTGTAAGCCTTCCGTCCAGCCCTTTATGACTTGGTTTAAGCCAAACTCGATGGGCTGGCCACGCTCGACGGAGCTGTCAAAAACGGTGCCGTCTAACAATGTGCCGTGATAGTGCACTTTTACAATACTGCTCGCGCTTGGATGCTCTTCCCCAGTGCCCTTTTGCAATACCTTTAGTTGCAAGCCAGAATCCAAGGTTTTAACGCCCTCAGCGGTGGTATTTTTAGCCAAAAATGCCACCCCCTCTTCTTTTTGTACTGATGCATCTTTTTTATTACCGAACATGCGTATCACCACAAGTACGACAATAATAACGATGATGGATCCAACGATTAATTTATACATGCTGCCCCCTAGGCTTATTTACCTTACGATTCTCATAGCGACTAATGATATCGGATTCCGATAGCTAAAGATTAACGAGGTAAAGATAAAAGTCGCATTATATCACAGGCATAGTGATAGCTTATTTATGGTCAGGATTTTCGGGCTGTCGAAGCACCAGCTATATACCTAAAATCAAAACCAGCCAAGACAAAAAATAACGACGATTAAAAATATCAGACTTCCTTATAACGACGATTAAAGATATCAGACTTCCTTATAACGCCTGCAAACATTCGCGCCAAAGAGTGACGGCCAGTGATTTGCTTTGTTAATGCAAACTTGTTAAAGTTGTACGGAGATGCCATACACGTGGTGAATATTATGGGCACTATAAGTGTAAACCAATTTAGAGATAACCTAAAAACTCTTGTAGTGGAGGTGGTTAGCACTCACGAACCCCTTAAGGTAAGCCGTCGGGCCGGTGATGATTTTATTGTCATGAATGCAGAGGGCTGGGAACGAGAGCAAGAAATCTTATATATATTGCAAAATAACAACCTAATGCGGAAAATGAGTAAGTCACTTACGACCCACTCAAGCAATGCGGGCCATAAACCTACAGACGAGCAGATGAATGAGATCACCGGTATTTGAAGGCGAGACTTGGGCAGCATATGAAGAACTTCGTGAAAAAGACAAAAATTACATAAAGCACTGTGTAAGTTGCTCAAAGAAATGCTTCGCTCTAATGACCCATCCTCGGGATTAGGGAAGCCCGAAGAACTTAAGCATAATCTGTCTGGCTTTTGGTCTAAGCGTATTTATCAAAAAGATCGACTAATTTATAAGTTTGACGAGAATTCAATTTATATTTTTGCAATTAGTGAGCTTTACGACCAGCACTGAACACAAGCTGTAATAATGTGTAATGGGGTCACCCAAAAAACCAATCGAGCACTGACCCGATTTGACACTCGCCTAATTGTCTGTACCACTTACCATTTAATATACATCCGCGTCTTTTTGCGTCGGCTAGTTTTATTTGTTATATCTGTACGCATGGATGATCTGTTTAATCTTCAGGAGCATCATCTTTTTTAACATTCATAAAAACCTTTGCGCTACTATGCTTTTTTTGGAAAAACTATAGTTCTCAGACCGTGTTAAAAAAAATAAAATAAAGTGGTAAATTGCATTCCGCAACAATAAACACCGCAATCTAATTGTTGTGTACATTCGGAATGTGAATATTTCGCATTTAAATAAACGTATAAAATTTTATAAAGGTGACGATTAAGTGATAAAAAATAGAATAACCAAGATGTTGTTGGCATCGGTAGTTTCCATGAGTAGCCTGATGAGCGCCGCTTTTGCCACTAACATGAACCATATTACTATCAACTTACCCAATAACGTGCAAATACCCGATGACTCCAGAGGGATTGCCATTTCCAGATTACCCGAAGGTTCTGCGATAAAAGGTGCCGCCGCTGCGCCAAAGTTGAATACCGAAGGCGAGTATTTTCAATTGGTGGATAAGCGGGCGCTGATGAATGGCACCTTGCAACTTGCAGTACAAGATGGTTTTTTTGGTGATATCAGTTTAAATATTTTAAGTTACAGTGGTGATGCGCCACTGACGCTGAGCGAAACCTCTATTGGTACATTTACTACCGCCATCGCCCCCGATACCGATCATATGTTATTTGCCCAAAGTGGCAGTATACAATCCAATAACAGCCGTTTTGAAACCGGCCAGGTGTTTGTCAATGAGACCACTGATCTTGGCGCATATACCGATATTACCTTTAGCCAGAGTTATAACGATCCGGTAGTGATTGCTTATATTGGCAGTCGCAATGGGGGGGATGGCGTTGATGTTGGCGTGACTAATGTAACATCCACCGGTGCTCGTTTATTTATGCAAGAGCCTGACAGAGGCAGCCATTATAGCGAAGAAATTACTTATATTGTGGCTGAAAGTGGCCGTTATACCTTACCTGATGGTACCAAGGTTGAGGCACGCAACCATACTACCAAAAAAGTTCACCGAGGCGGGCAAAGCTTCAATGGTGATAAAATCACGTTTGGGCAGCACTATTCAAATGCACCCGTTGTATTGCATACGGTGAATAGTCAGAATAACGCGGGTTTTCGCACCTCGTCTTTGTACGGCCTGACTAAAGATGGTTTTATATTACAGCAGGAAGCCGCGGAAGCGGAGAACGACAACAGTTATAACACCAACTTGCATGTAGCACTGCGTAATTATCATGGCCAGTACTTGGTTGCCAAAGGTAACGGGGGTGATACTGTGAACGGCAATCGGGAGGCGGTTGGTCCTTGGGAAAACTTTATTATTAATGCCACTACTCGCTTACCGAATTGTATTGTCAATGGTGATACTGTCACTATTCGCACGACATCCAATTATTATTGGGTAGCCGATGGAGGTAATTTACATAGTAACCGTACCTCTGTTGGCCCCAGGGAGCAATTTACCTTAATTAATCGAAGTCACAACAGTTGTTTACAGCCGGGCGATGATATTTATTTTAAATCCAGCGATCAGGATATTGATATTCCATTTGTTGGTATTATAACCATTCCTGGGCAGTATGTGATTGCCGATCCGAATGGAAGTGTCAATGTTAACTCCGACAATGAAGGTCTCTGGGAGCGCTTTCAGGTGGTTGGCTTAAGCGGCCAATTTGGCAATGCTGAAGAAACCATTGGCTGGATAGCCATAGAGGCGGGGCGCGAAGGTGAGATTAATGGCGTTAAGTTTAAAACCGATAATGTCTTTTTTTCGGCGAATATGGGCGTAGACGACGCACCGGCCACAATTGATTTTACGCTCCCCCCCATAGGAAAAACATTTAATAGTCAGGTAACGCTGGCATTAACGGCCAATAATAGTAACTATTTTGCGATTGATGGCAATGGTGATGCGGGTTTGACCGCAGTCAGTACCAGCATAGGCGACGCCGAAACTTTTACTATGCATGCGATGACAGAGGTAAAAGACTGTATTGCTGATGGTGATGAGGTGACGTTGAAATCGAGTAATGGCTATTATTGGAGTGTGCGTGATCAAAACAATATTACCAGTGACCGCGCTACTATTAGCGAAAATGAAACATTCACATTAACGAGTCATAGCGGTAATGCYTGCCTGCAAGACAGTGATAAAATCTCACTCTATTCTCATGGCCTGAATAARTACATGAATGTGCAGGGCGTGGGCACGGTTCATGTGTGGCGTGAAGAYCTTGTGTCCTSGGGAGCTTGGTCAAGGTTTRGCGTTAATGCCATTAGCGGTTTTGARCGGGAGAWTTTTGCTTTTACACAAGCRCCTAACGTRCTTGTTGATGGTAACACCTTGAATGGRGSRGATGGTTATTGGGTGAGAGGGGCTGGYACAACCAGTRCAACATCCACCGCTGTCTATGCGGAGGAAGGGACAACGTGGGATATTGAGCGCAGTCATGCTGCAGAGGGTTTAGGRTATTTTGCTTTTGAACATAATATTAYKGCCAGTGCGAGCAAACGTGTGCCACTGGATATTATAGTTAATCCCTTATTGTTCCCTATTACCYTAAATATACATGGTGTGCCAGRGAATGCGAAATTGTATCGTGCCGATGGCAGCGAAGTAAGTTTAGTTAATGGTGCTTTTACCACCTATTTCCCTGAAGAGGCTAAAGGCCTGAGCCTAGATGTGTCTAATGTTAATAACGATTTCAGCATGCAGGTACAGCTGTGGGGGAGATTTAACGAAACACACTACTATRCCGATAAAAATATCTTTATTAATACACGCGATATTCGCACAGCGCAAAATGGCGATAACTACCTGACTTTTAGCGGTAATCGAAATRATTACAGTATTGAACGTATTGCCAATGCCTTTGTGGTGACTAGGCTAAACAATACTAATGAAGTCACCCGTGTCGCCATGGTGGATGTGGATCGTTTACGTTTTGCGGATGGTGTGGTTTCGGCTAAACAGTTTTATAAAAATGTGARTATCGCTACTGYSATCAGTAAYCAGACCATTACCGATAATACTTTTGTGATTGTTAARAATATCCCCATCGGTGCCTTGGTCAATAATGCTGTGGCCTTGGGTAATGGTGCCTTTGCTATTGCTGCGAAAGATATTGACTTGTATACGCCAGAAATCAGCATTGATTTTAGTACTCTGGCGGGTGAAGCGTCCATTGATGTTGGGGTGGAGATTGTCACAATGACAGAAGCGGATACCGCCTTTTTAAATGGCCAAGGCAGGTTACATGGCTATGCCAATGCCAAAGCCATGGCCGAAGCAGGCGTTGACGCCTCGGCCTCCATTGGCTTGGATGGTGTACGTGCCGAAGCGAGAGCGTATGTGGAAGCGGGTGCTGTGGCCACGGCGGGAGGGTCTGTCGGGGTAGAGGGCGTCGGCAGTATTTCTGCTGAGGCAGAGGCCAAGGTATCGGTCACCGCAGAAGTGTCGGCTGAATTAACGATGGATGAAAACCGCGGCTATGTAGCATTAGGGGCTAACGCAGAGGCCAGCGCCTCGGTTGGCGCGGCTGTTAGCATCGAGGTTGACTTTATTCC
>NVXL01000035.1 GCA_002746115.1 Alteromonadaceae bacterium | reverse complement strand
CTTCCGCGTAAGAAGAGTTTGGCGACCTTGTCGTCTTTTTCAAGCTTAGCAATGGTGATGTAAATTTCACTCATTGCTTGGTAGAGGTCGTTGATGTTGTCGAGGTTTTTGGGCAAGGTTAGGGTTTTGCGCATGTTAAAAAATTGTTTCAAATACTTCTTATGGATTTGTTTTTCAGTGATTTTATCTTCGTTGTTGCGTAGTGTTTCAGTAAAATGGCGGTCTTTAAGTGTTTGAATGAACTCCGCACGATTTTCCATTTTATGCGTAATGTTAATATCTTCTTGTTTTATCGTCTCGGCGCCTTCAATCAGGGCGCCATTGTTAGAGTTGTAGCAGGTAACCCCGCCTACACTTGAACTGAAATATCGGATTAATAGCTGGAGATTAACGCGTGAGCTATCTAGGTAGGGGTTGGTGTATACCTCGTCGACGAAGTTACCTTTGGTTTTGTATTTTGCGGCAGAGTAGTTAAATAAGCTGTGATCGGCTTCGTTTTCATCCTTGCTGCCCGTGGCTTTTGACTCGACATCTGAATAAAGACTGAGGCTAGAGTGATGTCGCCCATCGGGTGCGGTGCCCAGATCAACCCCAACAAAATATAATTCCTTAAAGCCCATGGACAGGGCAAAAGCGGCGGCGGCGTTGGTGACGGTGGGGTTGCATAGCTGCAAGGCTAAAATGCTGCGATCCCCGCCGACATCCATGATAAGGGGTTCACCGATGTCATTCGGTTTGCGCGCCATACAGGATTGTTTAAATAACTTGATGGCCTCGGGTGCTGCGGTGTTGAGGCATAGTAGGGCGATATCTTCACGGAACTCCTCCGTGGTGCCGAGTTTTATCCAGTCGACGATATTGATATTACGTTCCATCTCGACTTGGAAGTCTGGCTTGATATCTTTTCTCGCCAGTGAGGCTAAAGCCGTGCCGCAAGAAAATATCACGGTATTAGGGTGATGCTTGCGGATAAACTCGATGTGTTCATCAAGTGAGGGGCCGTTACCGACAATCAAGGCAGGGGGGTGATTAATATAGCTGCTGTCGTGTTTAAACAGCTTAACGTTGTTGTTTAAGTTGTGGAAGGTATGCGCGAATCCGACTTGCTCATCGTCAAAGAACCCAGTGCCGGTGGCGTTGAGGTGAAACTCTTTTTTGTATAAAGAAACAAACTCTTCTTCTTTTTTACTGCTGAAATGCCGATATAAATAGGTGTGTACGATGTTGTGTAAACCTATCTTGTCGGTCATGAGTCGAAGGTTAGCCATGGCATCTTGCGGACGCACCCCGACGAACAGTCGCAGCATATGGCCGCGTCGGCAAAAGTGTTGCATGATCGGCATCCAATCTAAAGCATGCAGTGAGGCGTAGAAGGAGTCTTTATGTGGATCAAACAATACCAAGTGATAGATGTCGAGTTTTTCTAGCATGTATTCTATTTGATACCCGAGCCCGCAACCACTTAATACCATCATGCCGATGGGGACTTTGCTGCTTGGGGTAGCCGTTTTGGGGTAATCTTTGGTCTCATCGAGCAGGCGGTTCATGAGTTTCACATGAATGTGAGATTCGTTGTACACGTCACTTTTGCGAATCGAAATACTGGTAATGCTTGGGCCGCTAACAAAGGCATCTACTTGCTCGCGGCTGAATTCTTTTGGGTCTTTACTGTATACCGGCTTATTATTGAGATTGTAATTCACTAAGTTGAGATAGCCTTCAGGCGTATACATAAGACGCAGTTCGGTGGGCTCGTAGTTGTTGAACTCATCGTAGATCTCAGGGGAGAGTGTTTTAAACATCTCCATGTTGCGCCTAAACTGGGTTTCCAGCTTAAGTTGCATCTGCTGCATTTCGGCTTTGCGCAATATCTCCGCCATATCGGGCATGCTTGGTGAATTGGGGTCTGCGGGGTTGGGCATAAGTAGGTACCGGTAAATAGTCAGAATATTGACAAGTTTAGTAGCAGTAAAAGCATCTAGGCAGGTTTTATGCCAAAAAAAAGTGTTAAAGATATTCTAATGCTTGCCGAAACAGTAATTAGCGAGGGGCGTAACTGCAAAACACACCGCAGCTAAGCCACCCAATAGGTCATCATATTTTTTGAATTTTAGGGGTAGTTGTGAATACACAAGTAGCATTAGATTCTTACGCCAAGGTTCACTACAGTGCAAATGTAGAAATCGCCTCACCACACCGTTTAATTGACATGTTATATGAAGGAGCCCTAGAGCGCATCACTCAAGCCAAGGGTGCGATGGAGTTTGGTAACCCTGAGATCAAAGGCAAGAAGATCAACGATGCGGTTCGCATTGTGGGTGGTTTACGAGAAAACCTTAATACGGATAAAGGCGGCGAGATTGCTGGCAACTTAGACGCTCTTTATGTCTACATTCAAACCATTTTAACTAAAGCGCATGCGAAGAATGATATCGGTCTGTTAGATGAGAGTGTGGCTTTGCTAATAGAATTACGCCTTGCTTGGAAACAAATAGGCTAAATTTTAAGGTTTAAATTTTAAGTTTTAAGCTTTGTTCTGATCCAGGTCAGAGCTTATGAGTATATTGTACGGGGCCTTTAGGCCCTTTTTTACATTTTCAATTTAGCTTCGGTTTACCTTTCTGCTAGGTCTGTCCATAGCGATTTTAACAAAAGTTACAAGCTGGCATCATTCTCGCATTTACCTTAATAACATCAAAAATAGCGGCAGCTAGTTGCCGCATACGTTATCCAAGTGGTTATTAAAGTAGAGGCATACCCCATGGCAGTTCAAAAGACTAAAGCAGCGTTAATTATGGAAGCACAAGCGGCCGATATGACTGCGCATCAAGTGATTTCCTTATTGCTTGAAGGTGCATTGGAGCGTGTAGGCCAGGCAAAATACTGTATATCAAGCGGCAATACTGAAGATAAGGCTTTGCTGTTCGGTAAAATTATCGCAATTATTAATGGCTTACGTAATAGCCTTGATCTTGCCGCTGGCGGTGAAATTGCACAAAACTTAGACGGCTTGTATGATTACATGGCTAACCGTGTTGGTGATGCTGCCACGACGGAAGAGTATGCGGTAATGAATGAGATTGAAGCCCTTCTGTTAGAAATCAAATGCGGTTGGGATGATATTGCGATGGGGCAGCAGCAGGAGAAAATGACAGCATAAATTATTTAACTCGGTCGATAACTACTGCATAGCTGGTGATAGCTGGTGATAGTTGTGGAAATATCAAAAATAGACTAAAGCTCTGAGGCTTAAGGCCGTTACATTAATTAGAGACATTTTTAATGTAACAAGGCAATTAACTTTGGGGCAAGTCCATGAGCTTGGTATGTTCTACGCATTTTTCGCTTGTTCGTGCACGCAGAGAGTTAGAGCGCGCACAGCGCTGTGGTGATTGGCAATCTGTGCGTAATTGGGATGTAACGCTTGCGAGCAACCTCAATGACGCGTTTGAAGATAAAGACCGCAATACGCCAGCGCTGATCAAGGAGCTGGAAAGAATATTACGTACCTATTCGGAGTTAGTTGATAAAATGCCGGATAGTTTGGCGAATGGTTTATTTCTTCCCAAATAAAAACAGAAGGTAAAAGCCTGTTAGTGATAAATCACATAGTGGCATGCAAATCATTTAATAATTGGAAGTAGTTGGGCGGTTTGTTCTTGGTTGTTAGGATTTGTTATTGTGATTAGTTATTGAGCCTAGCCATTACAGTTGGCTGTTACCATTAGCTATTGCAATGGGCTATGCTAAACTGGAACAGTATACGCTTGTCTAGCAGGGTTATTATTGCTGGTTTAGCCCTAGACGTACTATCCATTCGAGGTCGCCCCTCCCCCCGAAGTACTGTACCAGAGGTACTATGAAGCCCCATGGTTCGGCGGTTTATAAAACCCTAGAGCTGCAGGCTAAGGTAGCTACGGCCTCGGCGCATCAGCTGATTCATATGCTGTACCGAGGGGCTTTAGAGCAGCTGAAGATTGCACGCCATACACTCAGCATAGACGAGCGGAAGCTGGCCGATAAAGCGCTTGCGAAAGCGGCGAATATTGTGGGTGGCTTGCACGACTCTTTATCCGATGATGGCGATTCCAGTTTACCTTACGATCTTGCTCGCCTTTACGATTATATGCAAAGGCAAATTCTTGCCGCGCGCCTCAAGTCCAATGGTGCCGAGGCATCTGGGCAGGGGCAAGTCGACAGTCTAAAGTCGATTGATGAGGTGATTGCCTTGCTGGAGGTGCTCAATGATGCATGGCAAGGCATTGCTGCCGATACGGGAGGTCATAAGCCCTCTTAGATAAACCTCTCCAGACAAAGCCTCTGCTCAGTTTTCTAGCAATTTTTCACAAAACCTCACTAAGCTAAGCACAAGCGCCTTATAAGATTTCCTGATACTTACTGCGTGTAAAACATTATAAAAAGGTCTTGTTGATATAAGCAAAAGGCCAGAAATAATTTAATCGTATTAAAAACCCGGAATTAACGTGAATGTGTTTGTCAGTAATTTGACTAATGGCAAACAATTGACTATTACTACTGGGAATGCTTTTTTATCGAGCCTAGGGTCAAAAAAAAGTCAGTGTTAGGGAAGGCTAAAATAACGTTGATTTTGACTTTGAATATCTCTCCGTGGATGTTGCTTTTCACTCATTAACGAGTGTAAGGCGTAAGCGGTGTGTAAAGTCGGTGTATTATTAAGTAGGTAGTTATGCTTCACGACAAAAAAATCTTGGTATTGGGTGATAACCAGGATTCCTTGAAAAATATAAAAATAGTGCTGGACTTTATTGGCGAGTTTTCGCAAATTCAGCCCTATAGCGAATGGCTTGAACAGCCCGTTCATCCGCCTAACGGTATGGATATCGGCCTTATCATCATTGTGTCAGGCGAAAGTAGCCAGCACACGGTGGATAACGTTAAGCGTGTTCGAGAGAAACACGACTTTGTGCCAATCATCTTAGTCGGTGAGCATGAAGAGCTAGAGAAGGACATCGCGCCAGATCTTCGCCACATGGTGGTGTCCCGCCTAAGCTTCCCTTTGCATTACAATCAATTGAATGACGCGATTCATCGTGGCCAGCGCTATAACGAGGCGCAGCTGTTAGCACATGCAAAAAATACTGAGCGCCCGGTTCACCTGTTTAGGAGTTTGGTTGGCACCAGTCGTCAAATTCGTAACGTTCGGTCGACGATGGCGCATGTTGCGGAAAATGACGTTACCGTATTAATTGAGGGCGAGTCTGGCACCGGTAAAGAGGTGGTCGCGCGTAATCTGCATTATCATTCTAATCGCCGTGACGGCCCTTTTGTGCCCGTAAACTGCGGCGCGATCCCAGGTGAGTTGTTAGAGAGCGAGCTGTTCGGTCATGAGAAGGGCGCGTTTACCGGCGCTGTGACGACTCGGGCAGGGCGCTTTGAAATGGCTGAACGCGGTACGCTTTTTCTCGATGAAATCGGGGATATGCCGCTGCATATGCAGGTCAAAATCCTGCGTGTCTTGCAAGAGAAGACTTTTGAGCGTGTTGGMGGCAATAAAACCTTTCGTACTAATGTGCGCATTATTGCGGCAACCCATCGTAATTTAGAGATGATGATTACTGAYGGYTTGTTTCGAGARGATTTATACTATCGGCTCAATGTCTTTCCCATCGAAATGCCTGCTTTGCGTGAGCGCTCTGAAGATATCCCGCTACTGATTAATGAGCTTGTTACCTTGCTTGAAAATGAAAAGCGCGGCTCAATCCGTTTTAACTCAGCGTCAATCTTATCCCTTTGTCGCCATGCTTGGCCTGGGAATGTGCGAGAGTTAGCGAATTTAGTGGAGCGTATGGCAATCATGCACCCCTATGGAGTGGTTGGTGCGCAGGACTTGCCTAAAAAATATCGTCATATTGAAATAGAAGAGGAGGAGGCCTTTGTGGTGGAGGAGCCTCGCAATGCCTCTCCTAATGTGATTGGCTCCGGCGATGTTGCTTTGTTGCCAGAGAAGGGCATTGATCTAAAGGAGTACATTACTAGTTTGGAGCAGAGTTTAATTCAGCAAGCTTTAGATAACACTGGTGGTGTGGTGGCGCGTGCTGCTGAGCGCTTGATGATTCGTCGTACCACTTTGGTGGAGAAGATGAAGAAGTATGGTTTGCAGCGCGCATAAGCTTATCTTGTTTGGGGGTGCGATGACGTACCCCTGTAGATTCTCGTAATATTCTTTAGCTCTGATACTTTCCACCTTTCCACCTTTCCACCTTTCCACCTTTTTACCTATCTTCCTTGCCAGCGTTTTGTTGTTTATTTATTCCTGCTTATCATCTCATCCTGCTTTTTGTCGTTTTCAGTGTGCTTGTATCGCCAAAAAATTGTCCCTTTTATGTCGCATCTTTGTCACCTGTTTTTAAGTCTTTGGTTTTATTGATAAAAAAATTGTGGCATTGCCTTTGCTATAGAGCTTGTAGAGAGACAAATGCGACGAACTTTCGTCAGGAGATAAAACATTGGCCAGTCAAATGCGTAATGTGCTAACTAACAGTCCCGAATCAGACTCCGACCAGGAGCACGTGGAAATGGCACTAGCTTTTTTTAACGAGACCTCGCAGCAATTGTCTAGCTCGTATAGCTTGCTAGAAGGGCGAGTACGACAGCTCACTGAAGAACTTAAAGACGCTGCCGTTGAGAAAGAGCATGCGCGTCAAACGAAAAACCAGATTGCCCATCAGATGCAAGCCTTGCTGGACTTTTTACCTGGTGGCGTCATTGTACTGGATGAAAAAGGCTTAGTGGTTGAATCCAACCCTGCGGCGCGCAAATTACTGGATTTAGATAGTCGCGGTAAACTATGGCGCAATGTGATTGGCCTTTGCTTTTCACCCAAAAATGACGATGGCTACGAAGTGTCAACTAAAACTGGGCGCCGTATCAGTATTGCGACCAGCTCCTTAGAAGGCAAAGGGCAAATTATATTACTCACGGATCAAACAGATACGCGTAAATTACAAGATAACCTGAGACGCCACGAGCGCTTATCAGTGATGGGGAAAATGGTCTCTGCGCTTGCGCATCAAATACGCACACCTTTATCAGCGGCTTTATTGTATTCCGGTCATCTATGTGATGATAACTTGGTTCCAGAAAAACGTTCGCTATTTTCCAAAAAACTCCTCGGGCGCTTACGTCACATGGAAAAGCAAGTGCGCGACATGATGCTCTTCGTTAAAAGTGAATTACCCTTAAACGATGTCGTCAGCCTGCAAGACCTTCAAAGCGGTCTAAAAGATGCCAGCGAAATTGCACTTACTACCACAGGCTCGACTTGTGAGTGGGTAAATACGAGCCCTCAGGTGCAAATCAAATGCAATCGTGAGGCGCTGATTAGCGCGTTAATGAACCTGATTAACAACGGTATTCAAGCTGCGGAAGATAAATCCGCTATCCGGGTATCGCTTTCTGAGCAAAAGCAAAACGATATTAGCTATGCACGCATCGTCATTGAAGACAATGGTGCTGGTATGTCAGACAGCGAGCTGTTACAGGCTCAAGAGCTGTTCGTCACCACCAAGACTCAGGGCACAGGCCTTGGGCTTTATGTCGTTCAATCCGTCGTACGTGCACATGGCGGCGTCTTTCAACTTAAATCCAAAGCGGGAGTCGGTTCGCGAGCTGTAATTGATTTACCCATCAGCATCAACATGTGAACTTGCCGAGTTAACCTGAGGAAATTTGTATGAGTAATGTGAGTAGCGCTATAAGACAGCCTAAAATATTAGTAGTTGAAGATGATTTTGACTTGCGTGAAGCCTTGGTTGAAACCTTAGARTTGGCGATGATGAATGTATTCTCCTCACCAAATGCCGAAGAGGCTTTGGGGGTGATTGAGAAGAACACCGACTTTGACTTAATAGTCTCAGACGTTAACATGGGCGCTATGAGCGGACACGATYTRTTAAAGCGTGTGAGAAGCTTATACCCTCATATCCCCATGCTGCTTATTACCGCTTACGCCAGTATTAGTGACTCGGTTAAAGCGATTAAAGATGGCGCGATAGATTACCTTGTTAAGCCTTTTGAGCCTAAAATGCTACTCGAAACGGTGGGTAAATTTGTCGGTAACAACAGTGGTGACGACGATCAGCCCGTTGCGGTATCTGAGTCGAGTAAACAACTGCTGGCACTTGCGGCGCGTCTTGCTCAGTCTGATTCTACGGTATTATTAATCGGTGAGTCTGGCACCGGTAAAGAGGTATTAGCCAAATATATCCATCAAAAATCTAACCGCTCAGAGCAGCCTTTTATCGCAATAAACTGCGCGGCCATTCCTGAGAATATGCTTGAAGCTATGCTCTTTGGTCATGAAAAAGGGGCTTATACCGGTGCGCACACTTCAGCGCCCGGTAAGTTTGAGCAGGCGAATGGCGGCACCTTGTTACTCGATGAAATATCTGAAATGGAGGTTGGTGTACAAGCGAAGCTTTTACGCGTATTGCAGGAGCGTGAAGTTGAACGCCTAGGCGGGCGGAAGAGTATTAAGTTGGATGTGCGTGTGATCGCAACCTCCAACCGCGATATGCGCAGGGAAGTCGCTGCGGGTAAATTCCGAGAGGATTTATATTTTCGTCTAAGCGTATTACCTTTACAGTGGGCGCCCTTGCGTGACCGCAAAGAAGATGTGATTCCCTTAGCTAAAAAGCTACTCAACAAACATGCGCTTAAGCAGCGTCGCCCCAATGTGGAGCTAGACGCTAGTGCAGAGCAGATGTTGTTGAGCTACCCGTGGCCCGGTAATGTGCGCGAGTTAGATAACGTGATGCAACGTGCTTTGATATTACAACCGGGGAGCCAAATCAGCGCTCCGGATCTAGGCTTGCAAGCGCAGCAAGTATATAGTGAAAAACCTTCGCTGCTAGACGTTGTAGCTCAGCAAACCACTAGTGAAGTGTATGCACAAGTGAACCAAATTTTCCAAGCGCAAGAGCCCGCCCAGCCCCAAGGTTTTCAGGCGTCAGCGGCGGCAAATATTGCGGCTGTTGCAAGTCCCATCTTACCTCTTGAAAATGCCGCAGAAATGCCCGTACAAGCTGCGGAGGGCGTGGCCTGGAGTGAAGCTGGAGGTGCCACTAATGCTGCTCAGTTAGGCGACGGCATGAAAAAGCATGAACATGAAATTATCGTAAGAACATTGCGTGAAGAAAATGGTAGTAAAAAGAACACCGCTGAACGTTTAGGTATCAGTCCACGGACATTACGTTACAAAATTGCACGTCTCAAAGAGGAAGGCTTTGACTTGAATCACAGTTGTGGCTAAGTACGAATAAAAGTTAACACAACCTTCAAAAACGACTAATAATTATAGATAAGATGTCGTCGAATCGAGTGTCTAAACTCCTTTAGATCGATGAGGTAAAGGTTGGAAATTTTTATAACGCAATTCTATAAAAACGTGTAATTATTCGTTGATTTTAAATGGGTTGGCGTATTAACCTCTTAGTTAGTCTGACGGAATAAAGTTCTTGACGCGAATGCATTTTCCGACTCTATGGATTCGGATTTTTACTTGCTTAATACCTTGTTGTTGATGTTCTGCTTACGGAGAGTTAAATATGAGTTTAGATGACTTTGGTGGCAACTTTGAACCCTTAGTATCCCAGGATGATGACGATTTACTGATAGATGAGCCGCTCAATGGTACCGATACTCGGCGCCGCTTGGAGGCTAAAATCGAAGCGATGCGTTTGATGAAGGAGGTGCGTGAGTTCGACTTTGATCTTTAGATCTATTTTGACTAAGGCCTTGCGGTGTAACGCACTGGTGATTAGGCCGGTGGCGCTCGATGATTGATAATTGAGCGCTTATTTATCGCCTATTTATCGCTTAAATTTACAGGTCTAAGACTATTGCATTGAATCTTTTTGGTGCGTGTTTTTAGTTTGCTCTTGAGTGTTTAGGTTTGGTTATAGCTCTTTATGGCTATATGGTTATCGATACTGTGATGGATAATCTATTCTAACCTTGTCTTTTTAGCACTTCCTTCTTGTTTTTTCCGTATTTCCCCGTCTTGCTCCGTTTTTATCTGCTACTACACGTATATTTTTTTGTTCAAATCTATACGCAGAATGGATAGGGGGCAGTGTTTTTATGCGAGCTGACCCCAAAATTTATCTATAGAAAATATCGTTATTTAAAGCCCTAAATATTACCTAATAAGTTTTATTGCCCCTAGGTAATCAGTAAATATTCTATCCCAGCGTATATTTAGACTATATCTTAAATAAGCAGGGCTAGATAATATCAAAAGATTAATGCCGCTTTTCTCAAGTAGCGAGCCCTGAGCAACGTTTGGTGATGTCGCTAGAGCGTTTGCTTATAAAAACAAACTAGTATCAGACCATTTAATTATTGTACTTAGGGTGGGGGGTCGCTTTTTTGATTTGGTGAGCCACTGCCTTGACGCAGAGGGGTATTTTGAAATGAAAGCTATAATGTTCCCCGGTCAGGGTTCGCAATACAAGGGGATGGGGCGAAGCTTGTTCTCTCGTTACCCGCAATACACGCAAAAGGCTAACGATGTGCTGGGTTATGCTATTGACGAGTTATGTCTGTCTGATCGAGATAATCGCTTAAATCAAACTGAATATACTCAGCCTGCATTGTATGTAGTCAATGCCTTATCATTTTTTGATAGGTATCCTGACATTTATGATAGTTACGATTTTTCTGACATAAACATCGCCACAGCCAAAAGCGGCTCGCCTAAAAGTGACAAAATCTATTTGGGGCATAGTTTAGGTGAATATAACGCCTTATTGGCTGCTGGTGCATTCGATTTTTCCACCGGGTTGAGACTGGTAAAAAAACGCGGAGAATTGATGGCCAGCGCCGGTGCTGGTGCTATGTCTGCGATACTTGGGGCAGATATAAAAAAGATCGAAGATTTATTAGAGGCTCATCAACTGGACGGCATTGATTTTGCCAATATTAATACCCCTAAGCAAGTGGTTCTCTCAGGCAACAAAAATGATATTTGCTATGCGGAAAAAATATTTGATAGCCAGAATATTCGCAGCGTTCGTCTAAAAGTCAGCTCCGCATTTCATTCTCGTTATATGGTGTCAGCACAGCAAGCTTTTGAGGATTTCCTTAAAGACTATCAATTTCACCCGCTTAGCGCGACCGTGCTCGCCAATGCTACCGCCAAACCCTACGTTACCGGTGAAGTGGGTCAGATTTTAGCCTCTCAAATTTCAAACCCCGTTCACTGGGTGGGCAGTGTTCGTAAAGCGATTGAGATGGGCTGTCGCGAGTTTGATGAGATTGTCGGCACGACCTTGAGCAAAATGGTCGGAGAAATTCGCGAATCGAGTATCGCCGAAAAAGCCGCGAGTGCAAATGTTGCGGCGCTGAAGGCTTCTGGCGATTCTGCCGGTCTACCTATCTCAATTTTAGGGAATAAGGCCTTTTGCCGCGATCATAATTTACGCAGTGCTTACGTTGCGGGTGGTATGTATCGCGGAATTGCATCAGAGGCAATGGTAGTACGTTTGGCAAAAGCTGGGATGCTGAGTTTTTTTGGCACCGGAGGTTTAAGCCTTAGCAGTATACAAGAGCACTTACTCTCCATTATCGACCAGTTGCCTGAAGGTCAAAGTTTTGGTGCGAACTTATTATGTAATCTAATTCAGCCTGAAATAGAAATGAAAACAGTTGAATTGTTTTTGGGGCTAGGGATAAAACGTATTGAGGCCGCGGCCTTCATGACGGTGACGCCAGCCTTAGTACTGTTCAGGCTGCGTGGTTTGAGTCGTGACGCACAAGGGGATACTCAGTGTGACAACCACATACTGGCAAAGATATCGCGCCCAGAAGTGGCAGAGACCTTCATGGAGCCGGCGCCGGAGCGCATTGTTAAAAAACTGTTGGAGCAGGGTAAAGTCACAGCGGAGCAAGCCAAGCTTGCCACGAGTGTACCGATGAGCCACGACATCTGCGTGGAGGCGGATTCCGCCGGTCACACCGATATGGGTATTCCCACGGTATTATACCCGTCAATTGTTTGCACCTCTCGCAGAGTCCAACGCGAGTACAACTATAAAACGGCTTTACGTGTCGGTCAGGGAGGCGGTATCGGAACGCCACAGGCGGCGGCGACGGCATTTATTATGGGAGCCGATTTTATTTTAACCGGGTCGATTAACCAATGCACGGTTGAGGCGGGCATTAGTGATTCAGCCAAAAACCTGCTTCAAGATATTGATGTGCAAGATACCGATTATGCGCCCGCAGGCGATATGTTTGAATTAGGCGTAAAAGTGCAAGTACTTAAAAAAGGTGTCTTGTTCCCGGCGCGAGCGAATAAACTTTACCAGCTTTATATTCAATACGATTGCTTAGAAGATATCCCGACGAAAGTACGGCATCAGTTAGAGGACAAGTACTTTGGTAAATCGCTTGAATTAGTTTGGCAGGAAACCTGTGAATATTTTGTCTCAAATGGCCGACAAAAAGAAATTGACCGCGCATTCTCGAAACCAAAATACAAAATGGCTTTGGTGTTTCGTTCCTACTTTGGCCATTCAAT
Source organism: Alteromonadaceae bacterium (assembly GCA_002746115.1). Taxonomy (GTDB): domain Bacteria; phylum Pseudomonadota; class Gammaproteobacteria; order Pseudomonadales; family Cellvibrionaceae. The sequence continues at coordinate 30,030 of NVXL01000035.1, read as the reverse complement.
GCGGATGGCCATGCAAGGGAATGAAGAACAGCGGGTGAACTACCAAATACACACAGGCCCCGCTTTAGGCGCGTTTAATCAGTGGGTGAAAGGTAGCGCTTTAGAGGATTGGCGGTATCGCCATGTCGATCAAATCGCCTCAAAACTTATGGACGAAACCGAAGCGCTATTACGCTACCAAGCTCAAGAGATGGGGTTTTATGCGAAGAAAAACTAGGGGCTGTATTTAAGCTTAGAGCTAAGTGCTTAGAGTTAGATATTTAGACTCAAATGTTGAACGCTAGCGTAATAGCAATTGTTGAACCGTGACGTTAATCCATGAAGTATCGTGATTATGAGTTCCAAAAAAAAGCACAGTTTACTTGCACATCATAAAGAAAATGATTTAGCCATCGTAGGCCTTGCCTGCCGCTTTCCCGGCGCGCCAACCGCGCGTGACTTCTTAAGTAGCCAGTGGCGCGGCGACGAATGTATTAGTGAAATCCCAGAAGACCGTTGGTGTTGGCAAGATTACCACGGTGACCCTAAGAAAGAGAAAAATAAAACCAATAGCAAATGGGGCGGTTTTATTAGCGATGTAGATAAGTTCGATGCGGCTTTTTTTAAAATCTCCCCGCGTGAAGCGGCATTTATGGATCCTCAGCAGCGTATTATGCTGGAGTTAGCTTGGCGCTGTATTGAAGATGCAGGCATTAAAGCCTCCTCCCTGTCAAATCTACCCATTGGCGTCTTTATCGGAGCCTGTAACTTCGATTATAAAGAGCTACAAGATAAATATTCCGTTTCCATCGAAGGGCACACGGCAACCGGCACTTACAATACCGTTATACCCAACCGTATATCATACTGCTTAAATTTACGTGGACCAAGTGTACTAGTAGACTCCGCTTGTGCAAGCTCACTGATGGCCTTGCAGCAAGCCGAGCAAGCGATTAACAGCGGCCAGTGTGAAGCCGCTTTAGTGGGCGGAATTAGTATTTTATGCACACCCACAAGTTATATCTCCTTTGCAAAACAAGGCATGCTCTCGCCCGACGGGCGCTGTAAAACCTTTGATGATAGCGCCGACGGTTATGTACGTGGCGAAGGTGCGGGTTTGATCTACATCAAACCTCTAGCCTCGGCTTTGCGTGATGAAGACAATATCTACGGCCTTGTTAAAAGCGTCAGTGTGAATCACGGCGGCAGTGCACGCACAATTACCTCGCCCAATACCTATGCGCAAACACAGGTAATATGTGACGCCTTTGAGCGAGCTCAAGTGCCCTTAGCCTCGTTAAATTATATTGAGGCACATGGCACCGGCACACCCTTAGGTGACCCGATTGAAATTCACGCCTTAAAACGTGCCTTCTCACGTTTGGCTAAACCCCCTCACTCTCCTAATCAAACTGCCCCCAATCAAAGTGCCGTCAGTTGCGGTATTGGTTCTGTAAAAACACATATAGGCCACCTAGAAGCGGCTGCTGGCATAGCCGGGCTAATCAAAGTATTAATGGCGCTTAAAACGCAGCAGTTGCCGGGGCTTAAGAACTTTAATCAGCTAAATAAAAAAATCAGTATCAAAGGTAGTCCATTTTATTTAGTGACTAAAAACCAAGCTTGGCCCCTACCTTATGATAGCGACGGGCAGCCCTTACCGCGTAGCGCCGGGGTGAGCAGCTTTGGTTTTGGCGGTGTTAATTCACATGCCGTATTACAAGAATACACACCCTTGCCGAGTGATAATCGTTCTTTTGGTTCTGTATTGGTCTTACCTGTTAGCGCCAAAAGCGATAAGTGTTTATTGCGTTATCTGGGCGATATCGCCACCTTTTTGCAAGAGCATCGTGAAAATAGCGACGTTTTTCTAAATACTGTCACAGATTTGGCCTACACGTTTTTATGTGCACGTGACCCTATGCGAAGGCGCGTGGTTTTTATCGCACATGATACGGATACCTTGTTTGAACAGATAACGTTGTTTTTGCGCGTAAAAGAATATAGCCGTGAAAAGTTTGCTGCAAAAGCGGCTGCGATGCATGAGCGAATTTTTTTACGAGAAGGGGATAGCGATACTTTTACCTGGTTTAATGATGATGCCGACGCCGAAACACAAATCACGCAATGGTTAGAAACATCTGACATTAATCGCGTCGCAAAAGCTTGGGTCAATGGCTATGACGTAGATTGGTCTGAAGTCAGTCAATCTTGGCATGCCCAACGTATTAGCGCGCCGACTTATCCTTTTGCTGGGAATCGTCAATGGTTGTCGTTTAATAAGGCGGGTGTGCAGCAAGAGCTCTCCTCTGAACTAGACCAGGCTGAAGATGAACTCTCTGAGGCTGAGCTGTCTTCTGAGAATAAAAGCCCCGAAGCTCAGTCGCCGTTAGCTTCGTATCCGTTTTTACACCCAATGCTTCATCGCAATGTATCGATTTTAGGGGCTTTACGTTTTAGCAGTCAATTTAACGGTGATGAATTCTTTTTTCGTGATCATTTATTAGAGGCTAGCCCGGTGTTACCCGGAGTGGCCTATTTAGAAATGGCGCTGGCGGCACTGAAATTATCTGTAAAAGCACCAGATCCAGATGATGGTAGTTTTCGTGCCGTCTGCTGGAAACATATAGTGTGGTCTCGCCCTTGTATTTTTCACCCTGAGGCGCCCGCAGACCTACAATTGTGTCTAAGCTCGACTGACTCTGACTCTGACTCTGACTCTGACTCTGAGTTCTTGCATTGGAAAATATTAGATGGCGAGACTGATGCGAATGAATATTCACAAGGAAATATTTGTTATCTACCTAGTGAGCCTAGGGCGGCGCCACTCGCTCCCGTCATGCTACAGGAAATTAAATCTCGCTGTACTGAGGGTGTTTGGCCGGGCGAGCAGTGCTACCAAACCTTTGCGAAAATGGGCTTGAATTATGGCCCAAATTTTCGCTGTATTCAGCACTTAGCGCTTGGAGCCGGAGAGTCTATAGCGCAATTACAATTATCGACTGATTTGACAAGCGCCATCGGTGTAGATCTACATCCCGGCTTACTCGACGCCGCATTGCAAACCTTACTCGCCATATATCAACATGCCCAGCCGCAACAAAATAATCAGGCTCCACAAGCATTGCTGCCATTTGCATTAACACAAATGCAATTGCACGCAGGGCTAGAAAATGCTGCTTGGGTTTGGACGCGCTTAGTGAGCGTGCCCGGCCAAGAGGGCGGCAGTTACCGTGCCGATATGGACGTGTGTGATGCCGATGGAAAAATCTTAGTGAGCTTGCGCGGATTTTGTGCCCGTGCCGTGAGCGTGAAATATTTATTGCAAAAAAATTCACCTGTGAAAATACAGAAAAATATCAATGCTAAGCATGAAAGTTTACTTAAAGGAGAAGAATTAATGTCTAAGGCGAGTGATGTACCTTGTTTATACTTTTCTCCTCAGTGGGTAGATGCCACGGAGTTGGACGATAATAGGTCAATTTCGAAGGCCGAGGATTTACAGCATCAAGTTATATTGTTGGATTTCCCCGTTCATCGCGCTCACGATTTAGCGGCGTATTTAGCCGCGGACAATTCGACTGACAACTTGTCTGAAATCCCTAGGCAAGAACCGGTCGATATACAGGCATGGCGAGCGACAGTCGGTGGCGGCGATATTGCTGATAGTTTTACTCAGCATGCGCAGAGCTTGTTAACTTATTTGAAAAAAACATCAGTAACAGATAGCACAGCCAAAAATAGCACAGCCAAAAATCGCCCTAGATTAATTCAGGTTCTAATCGTCGATCAGGGGGACAATGTATTGCTCGCAGGTTTAAGCGCCCTGCTTAAAACGGCTATGCAAGAGCAAAAACAGTTACACACACAGATTATTTTACTTGCCCCGGAAGACAATGCCCCAGTGATTGCGGCGCGTATTTACCAAAACGCAACTCAGCAACACGACACAGATATTCGCTATTTAAACGGCCAAAGGCAAGTCGCAAGGTTCCAGTCACTTGATAAACTTCAAGCTCTAGATAAACCAAAAACACTCGATAAACTTAAAACAACACAAGCTAATCAACCACTATGGAAAAATAATGGTGTCTACCTTATTACCGGTGGCGCCAAAGGTTTAGGTTTAGTTATCGCTAAAGAAGCCCTTCGTCATGCCCCGCAAGCCCACTTAGTGCTGCTCGGGCGCTCGGAGCTACCAACGCAACAGCAGGCGAGTGTGCAGGCGCTAGGGGTAAATGTACGTTATTACCGCGTGGACGTGAGCGATGGTGAAGCACTGCAAACGCTAATTACGCAACTGAATCAGCAGTACGCTGCACTCAAGGGAATCCCATCTTGGCAAGGAGCCATTGACGGCGTGATTCATAGTGCGGGTTTACTTGATGATACTTATTTACAAGCAAAAACCGCAGACAGTCTTACCCAAGTATTGGCACCCAAAGTTCGCGGCACACTTAACCTCGATAGGGCTTTGGCAGAGCAGCATACTTTACAGTTCTTTATTTTATTCTCCTCGGTCAGCGCCTTAAATGGCAACGTCGGGCAGTGCGATTATGCCGCCGCTAATGCTTTTATGGATGCCTTTGCAAAACAGCGTCAACTGCGATGTCAGCGCGGTGAGTGTTGTGGGCACACCTTAGCGATTAATTGGCCTTTATGGCGCGATGGCGGCATGCAAGTTGATGCTAGTGCTGAGCGATGGTTACGCCGACAAATGGGCATTCAGCCGATGACGACTGATCAGGGATTGTCGGCTCTATACCATTGTTATCACAGTGGATTGGCGCAGTTGGTGGTGGCTGTTGGGGATAAGGACGAGGTGCTTCAGCGCCTAATTAATTACGATTTGTCGGCGTCAGAAATAGAGGTCGATGATGACCTTACGGGTGTTGCTGGTGGTGCTGGTGTTGTTACTGATGTAGTTACTGGCGGAGTGACTAGTAAAAAAACAGAATCGGAAAATAACGATGTGAGCAAAATTACTGATAATACGGATCCAGAAAATCAGCCAAATATTACCGCAAGTGACGCGGATAAACGCCAAGTGCAACAGATATTAACAGCGATGGCGAGCGAGATTTTGCACATTGACGAGCATGATCTGGATCTGGACTCAGATTTTGGTGATTTTGGTTTTGACTCGATTACATTTACTGAATTTGCTATCGATCTTAACGAGCGTTGGCATCTCGATGTTAGTCCGCCGTTATTTTTTGAATACCCGAATATCAGTAGTTTTAGCGCGTATTTACTTGAGGAATATTATGATCTTGTCTGCGCTACGCAAGCGAAGCCAGAAGATGAAAACCCCGCAGCAAGCGTACAAGCCGACTCAGAATCAAATTCAGACAGCTATTTAGACTCCAATTCAGACACCAGTTCAGACAGCTATTTAGATAACAGCTCAGACAGTACGGAAAATCCAGAAATCCGGAAAAATATAGAAAACAAAATCGCCATTATCGGCATGAGCGGAGCCTTCCCTCATGCGCCGGATATCGATAGCTTATGGCAGAACTTGCGTAATGAAAAACACAGTATTGATGAAATTCCAATCAGCCGTTGGGATTGGCGAGACTACTACGGAGACCCGCAACAGCAGAATAATCAGTGCAATATTAAATGGGGCGGATTTATCGACGGCATGGCCGATTTTGATCCCACATTTTTTGGTATCTCACCACGAGAAGCCCAATGGATAGACCCCCAGCAGCGTTTGTTATTGCAGCATTGCTGGGCCGCCATCGAAAATGCAGGCTACGCCGGTAAATCCCTAGCGGGCAGCCGTACCGGCGTTTTTCTCGCGATTAAAGACAGCGGTTATAGTGGCGTTGCAGCATCCCTTGGTGCGGCGATTGAAGGTTTTAGTGCGACCGGTAACGTACCCTCTGTCGCACCTAACCGGATTAGCTATTTATTAGATTTACATGGTCCAAGTGAAGCCATCGAGACAGCCTGCTCCTCCTCTTTAGTCGCAATGCACCGTGCCATTAACGCCATTAAAAACGGCGAGTGCGAGCAGGCTCTAGTTGGCGGCGTGAACACCATGCTCACGCCAGACCTACATATTGGCTTTAATAAAGCGGGCATGCTAAGTGAAGATGGGCGCTGTAAAACCTTTGCAGCCGATGCCGACGGTTATGTAAGAGGCGAGGGCGTAGCGGTAATTTTACTCAAGCCGCTTAAAAATGCCCAACACGATGGTGATGTGATTGACGCCGTTATTCTTAGCAGCGGGGTTAATCACGGTGGGCGTGCTAATTCCCTTACCTCGCCCAATCCCCAGGCACAAAGCGCCTTACTGGTGGACGTCTACCGTAAAGCGGGTATTGATTTTTCCAGCGTTGGCTATATTGAAACTCATGGCACCGGAACCGCACTGGGTGACCCGATTGAAATTAACGGCTTGAAAAAAGCCTATCAACAGCTATGCCAAACCCCCACAGAGGAGCTAGCGAATGTTTGTGCCTTAGGTTCAATAAAAAGCAATATTGGCCATCTCGAAATTGCCGCAGGTATGGCGGGTGTGATTAAAAGTGTATTGCAGCTAAAACACCGTTATTTATTGCGCAGTTTGCACTGCGATAAACTTAACCCATATATTGATTTTGGCGACGTGCCTTTTGATATTTTACAGCAAGGGCGAGTTTGGCAAACCGAGGATATTCGGCGGGCAGGGGTTAGCTCATTTGGCTTTGGTGGCACCAATGCCCATGTTGTGTTGGAGGAGTACCCCGATGCCGCAAGCGCTCAAGGCGAGCTGTCGCTTTTAAAATCACCGGATGTGAAATGTGATAAATATGTAGGTGGCCTTGCTAGCGTTATTATCGTATCGGCTAAAACCCCTGCGCGCTTAGATGCGCAACTTCAACAATTGGCTGATTTTGTAGCAAGTGAGCCCGTGTGTCGCAAGAACCTAGCTTATACCTTGCAAGTCGGGCGAGATGCCATGGTAGAGCGTATTGCCTTTGTGGCGTGTAGTTGTCAAACCCTGCAAGCGGCGCTTAGAGATGTGATTGGTAGGGGTGGAGCAAAATCCGTTGATAAGCAGGCCTTGCTGCATGACTCGTCTAAATGGCACGTGGATGATGCAGCTCATCAAGCGGCATTGGAATGGTTAAATGGCGAGGAGATTGATTGGCAAGCGGCCTGGGGTGAAGATAGCTCACTTCAGCCTCAGAGAATTCATTTACCGAGTTATGCATTTGCCAAAGATTATTGTTGGGTGGATGCTTATATTCCTCAAAGTGTGCTCGAGAAAGACCAGAGTAAAGCCAAACCTCAGCCGCCGCTTGCTCAAGGCTCGAATGAACGCGCACCCGTCGGAGCCGTAGCTGCCAACCTGAGCCCCATGACGGCTCAAACAGAGGCACAAAATCTTACCAAGTCCGAGCAAAGCGCTTATTTACAAACGTTAATACCCGCGTGGCATAGCGCACAACATGAAATTGACGACGACGCCGAACTAATCATGCCTAGTGTGATTATTAGTACTAGCGAGAGAGCCCGTCAATTATTTTGCTTCTATTTTGAAAACCTTACCTATTACACCAACATTGACGGCATGTCGCCGACGGATCTTGCCGACGATGAAATTCAGCAGTGGCTTAATCATTGCGACTCGCTTGAGCATATTGTCTGGGTTGCACCTGAAGAGCCTAAAACTAATCGTGGGCCTAGCACCACCGCAAGTGCGCAGTCCTACGGTGTTGTGCAGTTATTTAACCTGGTAAAAGCTTTATGCGAGCTGGGGCAAGACCAGCGCCCTCTGGAATGGACCCTAATTACGAGCTTTACCCAGGGCGTACATTTTGGTGATCGGGTGCGAGCCGCGCATGCAAGTGTGCATGGATTTGCAGGCGCCATGGCAAAAGAATTCCCCGCTTGGAAGTTGCGCATTTTAGATATGGGCGAAGCCGAGCGCTGGCCATTAATTCAAATGCTACGCTTTCCTTTTCACCCACAAGCGCAAACGCGTATTTATCGTAATGGCGAATGGCTCAGTAAATCTTGGCAAGTTTTACGTATTCCCTCATCGCACAAAGGTAATAAACCACCGGTGATTCGTAAAGGCGGGGTGTATTTAATTATTGGCGGTGCTGGCGGACTGGGTGTGGCGTGGAGTGAATGGTTAATTAACCATTACCAAACTCAGGTAGTGTGGCTAGGGCGGCGGCCCCTGGATGAGCGTATTAAAGCGGATATTGATCGATTAGCTGAACTTGGCATTCGGCCCATGTATCTACAAGCGGATGCGAGTAAAGTACATGCTTTATACGCCGCTCAGCAAACTATTACGGATCAGTTTGGTCCGATTCACGCCGTTGTGCACGCCACTATTGTATTACAAGACGCGAGTATCGCCCAAATGGACGAGACTCAGTTTCACCAAAGCCTTGATGCAAAAGTAAAAGTCGCTACTTGTTTGGCTGAAGTATTCTCGGAGCAAAACCTCGATTTTGTTTTATTCTTTTCTTCTATTCAGTCAAGTTTACAGTCCGCAGGGCAAAGTAATTATGCCGCCGGGTGTACTTTTATTGATAGTTACGCATTACAGCTTACTGAGCGCTTGTCTTGCCCGGTTAAAACCGTTAACTGGGGATATTGGGGCGGCATTGGTGTGGTGGCGCAGCCGCATTATCGACAGCGGATGGCGCAAATGGGTTTGGCCTCGTTAACGCCGGATGAGAGTTTTGCGCAATTAGAAACGTTATTAGCAACACCGTTAACGCAGTTTGCAATTTTAAAATCTACTGATCCGTATTTACATGAAAGTGATTGCCGTTTACGCTTTCCCGCGTTTGTGCCCGGGGATATTTGCTTGTATCGCGTCGCGGACGACCATGCCTTAATGCGCCAGTGGCGACGTATATCGCGTTCGTTAATGCCGCATAGTGTTTTACAAATACCTGCAGAATTACAAGAGCCTCATAGTGGTTTATGCCACCCTGAATTTGAGCGTTTACTTGAGGGCTGGTTGTTAGCGGAATTATTACCACTCATGCAGAACGCCGGTAATATTAGTGAGCGCAGTTTATTATGGTTTCAAGCGAGTTTGCGGTATTTACAAACTCGGGGTTATTTGCCGGATACCGACTCACCAGAAGACCTTACCGAGCATGCTGAAAGCCCTCAAACGGTAATACCGAAAATGGCGAGCGTGACCCCAGACGCGCAAGCTCAGCGCGAGCAGCTACAGTGTTTTGCAGAGCGGTATCCGGCATTGGCGGCACATGTTGCCTTGGCGGATGCATGCCTGAGCGCGTTGAGTGATATTGTGCTTGGTAATTGCAGTGCACCGAGTGTGATCTTCCCGCAGGGTGAAAATACTTTAGTGGAGAATATTTACAAAAACAACCCTGCTGCGGATTGGTTTAATACGCGTTTGTGCGCAAATTTAGTGGATTATTTACAGTGCGTCCTGAGCGTTAGACCCGGTACTAAGCTTCGGATTTTAGAAATAGGCGCTGGTACGGGTGGCACGAGTGCGTCGGTGCTGCAAGCTTTGACGCCTTTTGCTGAGCATATTGATGAATATTGCTATACCGATGTTTCCACGGCTTTTCTAAATCATGCACAAAAACACTTTAGAGAAAAAGCGCCTTATTTAAAAACACAATTATTTGATGTCGAACAGATAAGACCGGGGGCGGACAATTCGCCTCAGGGCGATTTTGATGTGGTGATTGCGGCTAACGTATTGCACGCTACTCGTAATATGCGCCAAACCTTGCGTAATGTGAAAACGCAAATGCGGCCCGGTGCCATGCTGTTATTAAATGAGCTTAGCCGAGAGAGTTTGTTTAGTCATTTAACCTTTGGCTTGCTCGATGGTTGGTGGTTGGCGCAAGATCCGTGGTTACGCTTAGAAAGCAGCCCAGCATTGAGCATGTTGAGCTGGCGTTGTTTGTTGGAGCAGGAGGGGTTTTATGATTTAGCCTTTCCTGGTGAGGCTTTGCATCATCATGGATGTCAAATAATTAGCGCGCTAAGTGATGGCTTTATTAACACCGCAAACGCAAGCGTGCCGGGGCTTACGCAAACGCCAATACCGTCCAGTCGGCATGAGGTTTCTGATAATAGTGGACATCAAGCGCCTCAGCATGTTCCGAGTTCCATCTCTGAGCTAGGGCGTGAGCTTGAGCAAGTGTCTAACTCCGAGCCTAAGCATACAACAGAGATAGAGGCCGAAGGGCTTGAAATTTCTGATGAGATAATATCAGATCCAAGCTCTGAGTCTGAATCTGAGTCTGAATATGAGTCTGAATATGAGTGCGTCGATCCTCATGAGTTACGAGAATTATTACATCAAACACTTAAACAAAGCGTCGCGAATGCCACCGGCTTAGATATTGCGTCGATTAATGAGACTACAGCATTTGTTGATTATGGTATTGATTCAATTTTAATTGTTAAGCTTGTGAATGAAATTAATCAACTGCTTGGCTTGGTTTTGAGCAGCACCGTTTTGTTCGACTACAATAATGTTGAAAGTTTAAGTGAATATTTATTGGGTGAACATGAAGAGACTTTAAAAAAATATTTTCACAAATATGCTGATGAGGAAAAATCGCAGACCTTATGCAAAGAGGTAAATTTACCGCTGGGAGAGCCCGAACATGAACCCCAGTATGAATCCGAGCACGAATCACAGCATGAATTGAAAATAAATACTGAAGACAGCGAGGAGAAGAGAACAGCGGAACAGAACCTAGAAACAAGTGTTCAAAGCACGGCCAATGCCGATCATAATATTCCCTCAAAAGCAGAGCCTAATTCACCTCATCAGTGTTTACGCCTAAACGGGCCGGGTCAAATAGAGCAGTTACAATTAAGTACCTTCAAGCTAGAGCCGCTAAGAGCCGGTCAAATACGTATAGGGGTGAAAGCGTTTGCATTAAACTTTGGGGATTTACTCTGCGTTAAAGGCTTGTACCCAAGTATGCCGCCTTACCCGTTTGTTCCGGGTTTTGAAGCCGCAGGTACGGTATTGGAAATAGGTGAAGGCGTGAGCGACTTTGCACTCGGCGACGCAGTGATTGCGCTTACCTTGACCGAAACCCTAGGCGGCCAAGCTAGCGTAATTACCTGTGATCAGCAGCATGTATTAGCGAAGCCTGAAAAACTCGATTTCGAGCAAGCCTGCGCTTTGCCCGCTGCGGGAGTCACTATGATTGATGCTTTTCGCAAAGCCGATCTATGTCCCGGGGAGCGAATTTTAATTCAAACTGCAGCAGGTGGCATCGGTTTAATCGCCGTGCAGCTAGCCAAGCATTATGGAGCAGAAATTTATGCCACTGCCGGTTCAGCAGAAAAACTCGCCTACCTTGAAGCGCTCGGCGTTGACCATGGCATCGCGTATTTAGAGCAAGACTTTGAGCAAGCCGTTATGGATTTAACTCAAGGGCAGGGTGTAGACGTTGTTATTAATACCCTCTCTGGTGATGCGATCGCTAAAGGCTTACGCTGTTTGGCGCCTGGTGGGCGTTATATTGAATTGGCGATGACGGCGTTAAAAAGTGCCAATCAAGTGGATTTATCAGTGTTATCCGATAACCAAAGTTTTTTCGCAAGCGACCTTCGTAAACTGGCTCTGCGTCAACCTAAGCGTCTACGTACATATTTTAAAGAGGTTTTAGCCCTCGTCGATAAAGGCATAATTCAAGCCACCGTAGCTCAAACGCTGCCGCTAGAGGATATACAGCAAGCCTACCGTATGCTGGAAAACCGCAGTAATATTGGTAAAGTCGTTGTACAGGTTCCGGAGCATGTGCAAAAAGCGGTGGCCTCGTTTGGTAACGATTCTGATAATCTTAATCAAGGCCAAGCAATAGAGCGCTTGTCTGGAGGAGAGCCATCTAAAGGGGAGAGCTTGCAGGCACGCAATCATTTTAAGGAGCCGATTGCGATTGTAGGCTTGAGCGCATGTTTTGCTAAGTCACCGGATGTGGATACCTTTTGGCAGCACTTATTGGATGGCGATGATTTAGTTGAGAGCGTTAGTCGTTGGCCGTTGGCGGGTTCTAGCTCGGAGAACACCGACCCGACACCGGGTACAGATCCTGCACAAAATAAAGCAAAAAGCTGTGAACATGGTAGCTTTCTTAGCGATATCGATTGCTTTGATGCGGGATTTTTTAATATTTTACCTGCTGAAGCACAATATATGGACGTGCAACAGCGTATTTATTTACAGCAATGTTGGCACGCACTAGAGGACGCTGCCTACGCTGGGGACTGGCTCAAGGGTAAAAGCGTCGGTGTCTATGTCGGGGTTACCAATTGTGACTATGCGCGTTTAATCGGTGAAAATGCGCCTGCCCAATCTTTTTGGGGCAATGCGGCCTCGTTAATCCCCGCACGTATTGCGTATTACCTTAACCTTAAAGGCCCGGCCATTGCAGTAGATGCCGCATGTGCAAGCTCCTTAGTGGCAATTCACTTGGCCTGCCAGAGTTTACGCTCTGAAGAGTGTGATATGGCTTTGGCGGGAGGGATTTTTGTTCAAAGTACAGCGGAATTTTTTAACGCCGCTAATGGCGCATCAATGCTGTCTGCTAGTGGTCGCTGCCGTTCTTTTGATGCCGAAGCAGACGGGTTCGTTCCGGGTGAGGGGGCTGGCGTATTAATATTAAAACGCTTACAAGATGCTGAAGCAGACGGTGATCAAATTTATGCCAGTGTTTGTGGTAGTGGCGTGAATCAAGACGGTGCATCAAATGGTATTACCGCCCCCAGCGCCCAAGCTCAGCAAAGCTTACATGAAAGTGTCTATCAACGTTTCGGTATAGACCCTGCGGATATTAGTTTAATTGAGGCACACGGCACGGGCACACGCTTGGGTGATCCAATGGAGCATGAGGCGCTGAGCCAAGCCTTTGGGACTTATACAGATAAAAAACAGTTTTGTGCCTTAGGCAGCGTTAAAAGTAACATCGGTCACACCATTGGTGCCGCTGGAGTGGCGGGGGTTGTGAAGGTGTTAATGGCTTTAAAACACGAAAAAATACCGCCTTCGCTGCATTTTAATCAGCAAAATTCTATGATTGATTTTGCCGCTAGTCCATTTTATATCAATACTGAGTTGCAGCCCTGGCCAAAAACCAATCATGCCCGTTTGGCGGCGGTGAATTGCTTTGGTTTTAATGGTACCAATGCACACTTAGTATTACGCGGTTCTGAAGTACACTGTAAGTACCAGAGTCGTTTTGTAAGCTCTGCGTATTTAGTGGTACTTAGCGCAGGCACTGAGTGGTCATTGCAGCAGCATGTTAAGCAGATGCATGAATGGCTCAATCATCATTCACCTGCATTGGCTGATTTAAGTTTTAGTTTGTTAATGGGGCGTAAGCATTGCAGCCACCGTTTAGTTTGCGTGGTGAGTGGTTTGACGGAATTACAAGAAACATTGCACGCTTGGTTGGGCGGGCGCGAGATAGCTGAGCCTGTGCGTGATAACTTAATACATTGCGTGCTTGATGGTGGTTTAAATCGCGAACAGTATCAGCGCCGAGATACCGCGAATAAAACCATCGAGAGTATTGTACTGCACCGTAACGACCCTTCGCGTTACCGACAATTGCTAAGTGAGATAGCTTCTTGGTGGTCGCAAGGGGATGTATTAGATTATGCTCAATTGTTCGAGGGGACTCATAGCCGCCGTATTTCCCTACCTTTATATCCTTTTGAACGGCAGCGCCACTGGGTAGAAAATATCAGTACTGGCGGCAATGCATCCGTTCAGTCTCAGCCCCTAGCTCAGCCCATGGCGACAGACGCTCTTGTGGTTAAGCAACGTTTACGGGACATGTTGGCTTTGGCACTTGATACGCCAAGTAATACTATCTCTGAAGAGTTAGCTTTTAGTGATCTTGGGGTGGATTCTGCTGCGGCTGTGGGTTTAATCGAGAGCATTAATAATGAATTTAAATTGACCATTTCTACGGCGCGAATTTTTCAATATTCGAGTGTTAAAGCACTGAGTGAGCATGTTTATCAGCAGTTAATTACGCTAGGCATTCCCTACCCTGCGGATGCGCCTGTGACGGTTGAAAAAATGACAGGCAGCGAGAGCCATGGGCAGCATATTCGGCCACAAACAAATCGAGCCGAGCCGCCGAGCCCGATTGCAATTATTGGCATGGATGGTCAATTTCCAAAATCCGAAAACTTAGAGAAGTTTTGGCAGAATATCGCCGAGGGGCGTGATTGTATTAGCGAGATCCCGCATACTCGCTGGAACCCTGATCAGTATTTTGATTATGATCGTCAACAAACCGATACCAGTTATAGCAAGTGGATGGGGATGTTAGAGGGCGCTGCCGATTTTGATCCGCGATTTTTCTCGCTCTCCCCGCGTGAGGCGGAATTAATGGATCCGCAACAGCGGGTATTTTTGCAAAGTGCTTGGCGCTGCATTGAAGCTGCAGGTATTCGGTCTTCACAATTATGTGGTAGTCAGTGCGGTGTTTATGTTGGCTGTGGTAATAATGATTATCATAGTTTAATTGGTGATGATGCTTTAAATGCCCAGGGCATGCTGGGTGCTTCTACCTCAATTTTGGCTGCTCGTATTGCCTACCAGCTCAATTTACATGGGCCTTGTTTGTCGATTGATACGGCTTGCTCTTCCTCGCTTGTGGCCTTGGCATCGGCTTGTGACAGTTTGTTGTGGGGGAATTGTGATATAGCGCTCTCTGGTGGTGTATGCGTTTTGCCTGGGCCGAAAATGCAAATTATGACAGCGCAAGCGGGCATGCTGTCACCTAATGGGCGCTGTTTTAGCTTTGATCAGCGTGCGGATGGTTTTGTTCCGGGCGAGGGTGTAGGTGTATTGCTTTTAAAGCGTTTAGTTGATGCTGAACGCGACGGTGATACGGTGCACGGATTAATCCGTGCCTGGGGTGTTAATCAAGATGGTAAAACCAATGGTATTACTGCCCCTAATCCGCAATCACAAAGTAGCTTGCAGCAGCAGGTTTACCATCGATTTAATGTTAAACCGACTGAAATTCAATTAATTGAAGCGCACGGTACTGGTACCAAACTAGGTGATCCGGTAGAGGTTGAGGCGCTAAAAGATAGCTTTGCAGCGCTTGGTGCTAAGGCGCATTTTTGTGCCTTAGGTTCGGTTAAAAGTAATATTGGCCATCTAATTAGTGCGGCGGGGGTGGCGGGGGTAATTAAATTAGTTTTGTGTATCCGGGAACAAAAAATTCCGCCTTTAGCTGGATTTCAGCAAGTTAACTCGGAGTTAAAACTTGCCGACTCGCCATTTTACATTGCTGAGAAATTACATGATTGGAAGGTGCCTGAAAATCAGCCTCGTTGTGCAGCGATTAGCTCCTTTGGGTTTAGTGGGACGAATGCTCATGCTGTGATTGGGCAATATTTGCCATCGGCTGATAATATACAAATTCCTGTGGATAATCTCTTTGATGGTAATATGCTATTTGTATTGTCGGCTAAAAATAGCGAGCGCTTGTATGAATATGTTGTCTCATTGCGTGACTATTTACCCCAGCTCGACGATAGTAATAATCAAGATTTATTAAAACTGGCCTATACGCTACAAGTCGGCCGCGAACCTATGCCGATACGCGTGGCTATGTTAGCGCGTAATGTCGGGGAATTACGTTACAAATTAGATCGCTGGTTAACCGGCGGTACCAGTGTTGATGATGATACCGTTGGTGATGAGTCCGATGATCTGGAATCGAAATCAACGCAATATTATAATCACGATTATGAAGATGATGCGCTTAATTTGTATAGTGCAAAAATAAAAGATCATCGTGATTGGTGTCAGGCATTTGAGAAAAATGCGGGCGCACAAGAAATTACTGAGTTAAGCACTCAGTTATGTGAGCAAAATGGCGAGGCTCGATCACAGTGGACGGCATTGGCACGTTGTTGGGTAAAAGGTGTGCATATTGTTTGGGAGTCTTGTTACCCGAACCCTGCACCCGCGCGTATTCATGCGCCGACTTACCCCTTTGCCCGAGAGCATTATTGGGGCAGTTTAGCTGGAGAGGCGGAAGCGAAATCACGGTCTCAGTCTAAAAGCACAGTGCAAGGCAATGGGCCAGGATCTTTACCGCAGCCCTTACCTTATCAGCCGCCGCATCAACAGTTACATCCGTTATTACATCATCGCGACCCGCGCGCGGATTTGATCGGATTTAATTCTTGTTTTAATGGTGAGGAGGACTTTCTTGCGGATCATAAAGTCAATGGAGTCCCGACTTTACCTGGTGTGGCTTATTTGGAAATGGCAATCGCTGCGACGCGCCACCTAAGCGCGCAAGACGATGTGGCTGCCTTGCAAAAACATCCATTGTTATTGTTAAGTAATATTGTATGGGCGCAAGCATTACAAGTGGATAAAACGCCTATTAATGTGAGTATACAGTTATCGGATAGCGCGACAAATGATAGCACTGTAAATAATCGTACCTTAAATAATAGTGCTTTTGAAGTCTATAGCGATGTTGACGATACCCCTAAGCTGCATGCTCAAGGCATGATTCGTTCATTCTCTATAGATCAGTGGCCCGAATTACACGGGAGTAGTTTTGCTTTAGCGCAAGGGCTGGAAGCTATGCCTTTAAGCGCTTTACGAGACGCTTACCAAAAACTCAATATTGATGTTGACCAGTTGTATAGCGACTTTGAGAATTTAGGTTTATCTTATGGTGATACCCATCGATGTTTACAGTCGGTCGCAGCGGGTGAGCCTGGGAATATATTAGCTCAGTTGCGTTTGCCTGAGTCGGCCTTAGTGCAAGCGGGGCATTACGCTTTTTATCCGGGTTTATTTGATGCTGCATTACAAGCCTGTGCGCTTGTGGGGAGCTTGGTGCCCGGTGCGAATATGTCGGCTAGTCAGGGCTCGAATACCGCTTTAGCCTTGCCTTCGCCCTTGCTGCCTTTTACTTTGCAATCGATGGTGTTTATAGCCCCATGTACTGATCACCTTTGGGCGCATATCCAAGCGCGACCCAGTGCGAAAACTCAGGGCGATAATGCAAAAAGCCAGGCTATGCTGAGTTTTGATATACAGCTACTTAACGATCGTGGCGAGCTGCTCGCTATTTTACAGGGGTTTTACGCACGAGAACCGTCGCAAACGATTAGCTCTGAACCGTATTGGCAAACCTTTTCTCAAGGCGCGCAGGAGGTAGTTTCAGCTGGGGCTTCGGGCTTTCAGTCCCTATGGTGTGTCACCACTGAGGACGCTCGCCGTAAGGCTTTGGATGCTGGGGTAGCGCTTAACTTACCTGAAAAATATCAGTGGCTATTGCTCGATGTGCCCGAGCTGCAAAGGGTGGGAGCTGGTAAGGTATCGGAAGTTGATAATTGTGCAGGTTTTCATGCGCTTAGTTTGGCTTTGTTTAGGCAGTTAAAATATTTATTATCTGATCCCGAAAAGCGCAAGCAAAAAATACTTCTGCAATTAGTATTAAGTACCAATGATAAGGGCTTTAGTGAGTTTTACCCTGCACTACAAGCGATGTTGAAAAGTGCATCTATTGAGCACAATAATTTTGTTGGTCAAGTTCTGCTATTGCAAGGTGAGGAGCCTTCTGGATTAGGGGGTCTTGAGGGTGAGTGCGGACGACGCTTAAGCGAATGTTTGGAACAGGCTGGGCGGCAACAAAAATCGGAATGTATTCGTTTTAGTTTTGTAAATAACACTTTATCTGGACAGAGTTTACGCTGGCGAGAGCTGATTTTACCGCGCCAATATAATACCGGGGATATTTTATGGCAAGCTCAGGATGTTGTGTTAATTACCGGTGGTTTAGGCGGAGTCGGCTCTTTAATCGCTAAGTACTTGTTAAGTAAGGTTCCGGAAATTCGTATCGTGCTCTGTGGCCGCTCAGCGGGTGGTGAGTTACAAACTGCGCAAGCACTTTGGCAGCGTTTAAACTTACATAATGAGCTAACTCCTGATCTAAGTCAGTTGCGTTATTATCAGGCGGATTGTAGTCAAGCGGATCAGTGTCAGCACTTGTTAAATACAATAAATAATGACTTTGGTGAACTGAATGGCATTTTTCACTGTGCCGGCATTCATAATGACGAGCGTTTGTTGAATAAATCAGAAGCCGATTTTGAGCAGGTATTGAGTAATAAAATTTCTGGTGTTTATCATCTTGACCGATTGAGCGTCGAGCAGCCACTGCGAGCGGTGGTATTGTTCTCTTCTTTGTCAGCGGTATTTGGTAATGCCGGTCAATGTGATTATGCTACTGCGAATGCGTATTTGGATCAGTTTTGTCATTACCGAAATCAATTACAAGGATCCGGTTTGCGCAAAGGCCTTGCGATGTCAATTAATTGGCCGCTATGGCAAGACGGGGGGATGAAAATTGATACTCAAAACCAGCAGTGGCAATATCAACATTATGGTTTTCAGGCTTTGCCAAGCGCACAAGCGCTACAAATATTAACGTCTTGTTTAAGCCTTGAACTTTCTCATAAAACACCTCAGCTTGCGGTAATGTATGGTAATACTACGAAAATACGGCAAAAGATATTTGGGGGCACGGCGCTTAAAACGCCTGAACAGGTGCCTGCGGGCAACAGGCTTATAGAGGCCGGTGTGGTCGCGAGTACGGTTCTGAGTGAAAGGGCTCCGGTAGAGGGCACTCCAGAGCAAGTCGACGATAAAACCTTATTGATAGCGACGGTTGATCGTATTAAAACAGATTTGTCGGAAATGCTTAAAATACCAATATCCGATTTAGATGGCGATACTGACCTTAGTGAATATGGTTTAGACTCGATAGGTTTGACTCAATTATGTAACCGCCTAAATTCTGATTTTGATATTGATTTAATGCCAACGGTATTTTTTGAGCATGCAACTATCGATGACTTTTGTGATTTTTTAGTCGATGAGTATCGTAATGTGTTGCAGCGTGAGTTATTTCCAAATTTTGCTGCGCGTAATGCGCCCTCTAATTCCTTGGCGAATACTGTAATAAGCGAAGCCGCTGAGGTTCAGGCTGGGATTCCGTTTGTACCTGTATCGGCTAGTAGCTCAAGAGGGGGTGCAACTTCGGATTCAGTCGTAACACCGATTACCTCATCCAATAAAACGAAAGCGACGTCGGCGCGCGCTGATGATAATAAAGAAAGCCGATTGACACAGGGTTATGCCATTGTCGGCATTAGTGGTCGCTTCCCTGGTGCTGAGGATGTAAATCAGTTTTGGGAAAATATAGCTAACAGCGAGAGTTCGGTACGGAATTATCGACCCCAGCCGGATGAGGATATAAAGGATAATGCTTTAGTTCATCGCTGGGGCGAGGCTGCGCTTGACTCGGACAATCTAAATAGGGATGACGGTGTATTTACTGTGGGTTTGTTAGAAAATATCGCCTGCTTTGATCACGCTTTTTTCAAAATATCGCCACGTGAAGTGGCAGCTATGTCATATGCGCAACGCTTATTAATTGAAGAGGTCTGGAAGGCAATTGAGGATAGTGGGACACCGCTGTCCGAATTTAGCAAACAAGAAACCGCCATGTACGTAGCGGGTAGTCAAAATATTAATGCGGCTGTTGTCGAGGTGGATGAATACGGAATTACTGGTCAAGCGGCGTCGATACTGGTTAACCGCTTGTCGTATTTATTTAATTTACGCGGTCCAAGTGAGGGCGAGGATACGGCTTGCTCTAGTTTCTTGGTGGCCTTGCATCGCGCGAAAGCGAGCCTTGCCGAGGGCGAGGCAAAGCAAGCAGTAGTGGCAGCGGTGAATGTGCTCGACGATATTGGATACAGCTTAGGCTTTCATAAAATGGGCTTTCTTAGCGGTACTGGTAGTACGCGCAGTTTTGATCATCAAAGTGATGGTTATATTCGCGCCGAGGGTGCAGGCGCTGTGGTGATTAAACCTTTGGTGGATGCGCAAGCCAATGGGGACGATATTTATGCGGTTATCTGCGGATCCGGTGTTTATCATGCGGGAAAAACCTTATCTTTAATCACACCAAACCCCGGCGGTATCCGCGAAGCGAGCCGACGCGCTTGGTCAAAAAGTGGTGTTGACCCACGCTATTGTCAATATGTTGAGGCGCATGGTATTGGCTCTTCCATGGGGGATGCAGCAGAGCTTGCGGGGATTCAGCGTGGCTTGCAGTCGGAAGCGGATATAGGTGAGGGTGGGCTAGCAAGTTATCAGGAAAACAAAATTCGTATTAGCACTTTAAAAGCTGATATTGGGCATCCTGAATTTGCATCGGGCATTGCTGCGTTAATCAAAAGTATTATGGCTTTGCGTAATGGTGTGTTGCCGGGTATCAATAACTTTCAACAGCTGCATAAGGATATTAAACTCGATCAAGAGAAGTTTGAGATTTCTTCGCAGCATGGCACTTGGCCAGAAAACATCAACGAATACGGTGAAAAAATACCGCGTTACTGGAGTCTAAATAGTTACGGTTTTGGCGGTGTGAATGCCCATGTCGTATTGCGAGAGTTTGAGGTGGATCGCGAAATAAAATTCGGTCAAGTCGCGGGAGATGAGTCGTATTTATTTATATTGTCGGCTCAAACCAATGAACGCCTATTGGCGTATCTACAAACTTGGAAAGCTTACTTAAGTACCAATATAATCGATCACCTTGATGCTGTGTGTTACACCTTGCAGTGTGGTCGCGAAATAATGGCGGCACGTATTGCCATTATTTTTAACCAACAAGCGGATTTGTTAGAAAATATTCAGCATGCAATCGAGGAAGCGGATAATGGCATGCCTGCGAATAAGTCTGGCCGTAGTTTTGTGTCGCAAGGGCGCGGGCGATCCGGTACCAATATTGGCGATACTAATGAGGGGCAGGATTTTTTATCGTCGTTATTGAAAAATAAAAAATTCTCCAAATTGGCGGAGTTCTGGGTGGATGGCCTAAGTATTAACTGGGCTGAACTTTACGTGAATGCGCAAGCCTCATCCGGGCAGATTCCGCCCACGCGCTTACATGGCTTACCTCTATATCCGTTTAGTAAAACCGAGCATCCTTCGCCTTCTGCTGGGCAGTCAAACGCCAGCACATCCGCAACTTCATCGTTACCGGCGTTAATTACTGCGCCTGCAGTAATTCCCGGGGAAGATGACAAACAAGATACTTCAGCTAAGGCTCGAGATTTTAAAGATGACCCGGTTACAGAGACAATCAAAACCGCTATTTCACATGTCTTGCATTTACCTTATGAGCATCTTATTGATGATTATGAGGTGATTGCAGCCTATGGTCTTGACTCTATTAATACGATTGAATTAATTAATATTCTGCTTAAAGCCTTCCCTGGAATTGAGTCACTCAATGTCGACCCGATGTCTATCACCATAGCAGGGCTCAGCCGAGAAATAAGTCCGCATTGTCAGCCGGATGACGTCGGGCTTAGTAAGGATTTTTTGCCTATTGTTGGGGGGGCTGGCAATGCAGATGCGCTTGAAGATTCGTCTGTATCTGATTCGGTATCGTCTTCATCATCTTCAACAAGCGGGGTGGCGCAAGCACCTATTTCGGCGCCAAGCGCTTCCGGGGGGAGTTTGCTCAAGCTAGATCCAAGTGCAATTAATCCATTTACATCAGCATTAAGTGCTGAAAGCCATGATCGTCGTGACGTGAGCTGCATAAAGCCGTCGACTCGTCCTAAGCAGCGCTTGTTAATCTTTTATTGCCTTGGTTTTGGGCAGCATGCTTATCAGTGGGTGAAAAAGCTGCCGAATGATGTCGAGGTTTGGGGGGTTGGGTCAACCAATTACAGCTCGTGGCAGATTTTGACTCAGCAGTTAGCGGAGCGTGTGCGCTCGTTGTTTAATTTACCTGTGGTGGTGTGGGGGCATTCCATGGGAGCGATTGTTGGGTTTGAGGTATTAGCTTATTTGGAGAAGTACTGCCAGTTACAAGCGCAGCGGGCAATCTTCTCTTCATGCGCTGCGCCCTCGGTATTTTCCTTAAGTAAATACTCGGCGCCGATATATGATATCGATTTAAGTACAACTATGGATATGGCGCGTGACTTGTTAGCGAAGCATCATTTTTTACCCCCAGGAGAAAGCGGGATTTTAACGATTGACGACGCGGGTCTTGCCAACGATGTTGCTTTATATAAAGCGTATGAGCTTGGTCGTGACAAGGTCATTAGTACGCCTGTGGTGGTGGTGCAGGCGAATAATGATTTACTTCTACCTGACGTGAGTATCTTGGAACGCTGGAAAGCATGCTGTAACGAGATAGCGTGTTACGAGGAGGTGGAGGGCACACATATGTTCTTTATGAATCCGCCGCGTCGTTTTAAAGCTTTGCTCAGTGAAAATACCCAATCTTGTGAGGTGTCGCTATGTGAGTCGGGCGGAGTATATTCACTTGTTTCTATGGTAATGGGCTCGCATGACCAGCACTCTTACCCGCTTGGCCATCAAGCGCAGGGGCGGGTGATTTATACGGAGGAGGGCTATATGGCGACCCATCTTTGGCATCCCAATCGGCAGGCGAATAACCCCCGAGAGTCGTTTATTACGTATTTGGCCTATTGTGGTGAATTTGATCAGGTCGGCTCGTTAATTCATCATCATGTATTTAGCAGTACTTTACGCGATTATGAGGATAAAAAGCTGAGCCGATTTATTAGTGGTTCTGAGAATTTATTATGTCTGACGCCCGCTCCGTTGATTGTGGATATGAGCAATAACGAGGAGTTACCGACGGAGAGTTACTCGCAATTAAAGTGGCGTCGATTAAAGGATAATGAGCACTCCTTCCGTCGCGCTGACGGTTCTGTAATTGAGGGGGTACGCTTGGATGATGTTTTAGCGGGTGCTTATCTCGTGGACTCGGTTTTAGTTAATGATGTTGATGACGGCTGGGGTGAGGGTGAAAGTGGCGTGTTATTGATTACCTCGTCGGGTTTGATCTCTTTGGTATTAAGTCAAAAAACACGACACAAATTACATAACAAGCGCCCTGAAGTTGCCTCAGATGAGGAGATCGAATTAAGTTTGCAGGGCGTGATGAGTTTTTGCGGAACGATTATTTATACTAGCGATAATCGCCTATATTGCCATGTAGATGTCAGTCAGAACTTGTTGGGAATTTCGTTAACACAGATTGACTTTCATTTTTCTGAGGTCGGCTTGGTATTGAATTTTGCGTTTACGGAAGACAATGATGATACGCGCTCGTTTCGGATTCAGTTTACTAAACAGAAGGCGAGGGTGCTTGACCTGGATGCTGGTTCTGAAAACCCCACAGACAGTACGAACGTTATTGCGATTAAGAAAAGTTCTTGATTAGGCCTTAGACCGTTTTGATGTGCAGTGTTATAGTTGTTGCCTGTGCCTGTGTCTTGTTACGTAAAGTGGGGTAAGTGATGGAGTGGAAGATATTTTTTACGATATTTGCATCTGTGTTTATTGCAGAGCTTGGGGATAAAACGCAACTAGCCACTATGATGTTTGCGTCGGACAAAGAGGTTGATAAGTATACGGTATTCTTTGCGGCCTCTTTAGCGCTTATAGTCGCAACAGCAATCGGTATATTGGCGGGTAGTTTGCTGTCGAATCATATTAACGAAAAGTACTTATCCTATGTGGCCGGTGTTGGGTTTATCCTGATCGGCGTGTTTACGCTTTACCGGGCTTAGCCAAAAGAGTAGAAGCTATTTCTGCTCTTTTGGCTTCTATATTTGTATCGCGGATTCAAGTCTGAAGTGCATCATTGAAATTGATATAGGGTTTAGTGATATTGCTGCAAGTGACCCTGTGCTACTCTTTCTTTATACCCATATTTTTTAGACTGTTTCTTAGTTTTAAATTTAAATGGCATAAAAATTATTTGAGTTAATGATTTATGGCTTCAATTATTTTTGAAGGTAAAAAGTTCGACGTTAAATCGGGCGACTCTGTACTCGCGACTCTCAACGAAAAGGGTAAGGATATAAAATTTGGTTGCCAGGCCGGACTTTGCCAGGCTTGTGTGATGCAGGCTATTGATGGTGACCCACCAGCTAAAGCGCAGCTGGGTTTGAATGAGAACCAAAAGGCGCTAAATTATTTCCTGAGTTGCCAGTGTGTATTACCTGAAGAAGGCAGCCTGACAGTTGGTCGACTCGGTGCTGCACAGCTGACTCAGCAGAGTAAGGTCTTGGAAAAGTTTTGGCTTAATTCGGCCATTATTGCACTACGTTTGCAAGTGCCTGATCAGGACTTTAGCTATCGTGCAGGTCAGTATGCCACCTTATGGAAAGACGAGCGGGTCGGGCGATCGTATTCTATTGCTAGCACAGATCAAGAAGGCTGGCTCGAATTCCATATTCAGGTACACCAACAAGGTGCATTTAGCGCTTGGGCTGCCGACACATTAAATGTCGGTGATGAAATATCGCTACAAGGTCCGCTAGGAGAATGTTTTTATCAAGCGGAACCAGAGCAAAAGTTACTTTTGACCGCAGTGGGTACCGGCTTGGCACCTATTTATGGCATTTTAAAAGAAGCCCTGCGGCAACAGCATTCGGGCGGTATTCAACTCTTACTTGGGGCTCGAAGCAGTGCAGATTTTTATTTGGTTGAAACCTTGCTGGCAATTGAGAAGAGCCATGAAAATGTCAGTATCCATTGGTTAGCGATGGATGTGGATGCAGAGCATGATTTCGCACGCAGTGAAGACATTTATGGCTTTGTTAAAAATCAGTTGGGGAGTTTAACCGGCGCCAAGGTTTACCTTTGTGGTGCGCAGAGTTTTGTCATGAAGATGCGTAAAAGCAGCTTTTTGGCTGGTGCTGCAATGTCGGATATCTCGGCTGATAGTTTTATCGCGTTTGGTGCTTAATCGTTAGGTACTTAATCCTTAGGAGAAGTCCAAAGCTCTTTTTATGTTTGTTCTGTGGGGAGTGCCAAAATGATAAAAAATGGCAGCCCCTGGGTATTTTTGTAGGTCTTGACGTGAACAAAAGTCAGCCCTATTGCGGAAGATAAACCGATCATCGTAATATCGATGTCAATGTAAGTATCAAGGCTGCCGCTTACATAGACAATCTATATTAGCGGCTCTTTGAGTGCCTGCCATACTTGAAGTTTTGCCCTATTTTTTTGTTAAATTCAGTAACTGTTTGGACTGAGGTGGACATTTGCACAATAAGAACGGACGCATAAATGGTCTGAGGGGAGATTGGTTTCTGGACGCTTGTAGGGTATGGCTTACTTATAATGGTTTGCTTGCCTTATGTTTAGGATGGGCTTAAGCCTATGTTATCTGAGGGGGATAGGCATGATAATTGGTGTTCCTTTTATTAATGTAGGACATTGCTACCTGTTTCCCCGTGATGCTGTGAAAGGATCTTGGTTAGTTTACTTGCTGACCACTTGGAGTTAGTTGCCAACATATATGTTCTCCTTTCTATTTATGTAGCAGGATCTCGGGAACTGTAAGCTTTTGTTAATAAAAAAATAATAACGCCTTATGGCGAACCTGGGACAATTCTAATTATGACTCGAAAAAACAAGATTCCTTGTTATATCCAAAATACGCTGGCTGCCGGGATCTTATCGATCGCTGGTGCCGTAAGCTCTGGCGCCAATGCCGCGACTTGTACTGGCACCGTTGTAAACGACTGGGGCTCAGGCTTTCAAGCTGAAATTTCAATTACAAATGACACCGCTGTCGCAATATCTGGCTGGGACGTCTGCTGGGCCGCCGCGGGGACGACAGTTACCTCCTTGTGGAATGCAAATCAGGTCGGCAACTGTGCATCAAGCCTAGGCTGGAACTCTCAAATTCAACCCGGAAGCAGCGTTGCATTTGGCTTCCAAGGCGCTAAAGACGTAGCCAGCGCTCCTATAACTATCGCTGTAACTGGCGATGTATGTGGCGGCGGTTCTACTACTTCAAGTTCAAGCAGCTCTTCAAGTTCAAGCAGCTCTTCAAGTTCAAGCAGTTCTTCAAGTTCAAGTAGCTCTTCAAGCTCAAGCAGCTCTTCAAGCTCAAGCAGCTCTTCAAGTTCAAGCAGTTCTTCAAGCTCAAGCAGTTCTTCAAGCTCAAGCAGCTCTTCAAGTTCAAGTAGCTCTTCAAGCTCAAGCAGTTCTTCAAGTTCAAGCGGCGGTAATGTTGCACCTACTGCATCTTTCACTTCAACCACCAATGAACTCTCAGCGGCATTGAATGCTGCAAGCTCAACGGATGTTGATGGCGACGTACTAACTTACGCGTGGGACTTTGGTGACCTTTCATCAGGTGTTGGCGTCCAGACAAGTCATGCGTACGCAGCAGACGGTACTTACCCCGTAACTTTAACCGTGAGCGATGGCGTTCTTAATGACGTAATTACTCAAAACGTTACGGTTGCAGCCTCCGGTCCTGTAGGTGATATCGAATGTGGTGTTGATTACAACATCGTCAACGTTGGTGATACTCAGTTCCAAGTTGAGCTTAACATTACCAATAACGCTGCGAGCTCTGTTAAAGGCTACAGCCTTTCTTGGGCGCTTGGTGCTGGTGAATCCTTCGGCTCTGGCTGGAACGGAACCTTCTCAACTGCTGGTGATATGGTGACGGTAACTAACGAAGAGTCCACTTGGAATGGCACTATCGCCCCAAGTGGCAGTTCAACCGTAGGCTTTATCATTACTAAGTCTGCTGGTGCACTGCCAACGCCTCAAACTGCGTTCGGTGGCTTCTGTTCAAGTGAAACTGGCGGTGGTGGTGGCGGTCCAGGTGCGGCTTACGCATGTGGTATTGATCCAACAACGGTATCTTCTACCGATGACTGGTTAACCACTAACGGTAACCAAGTTGTTGATTCCGACGGTAACTCTGTATGGCTTGCTGGTGCGAACTGGTTTGGTATGAACGCTACTGAGCGTGTCTTCCACGGTCTTTGGAGTGCGAATATGGAAGAGCTCGTTAGTGCGACAGCTCAACGTGGTATTAACGTAATTCGCGTACCAATTTCAACGCAGTTGCTACTAGAATGGCAAGCGGGTCAATTCGACACTGTAAGTGTTAACTTGTCAGCTAACCCTAACTTGGAAGGTAAAAACAGCCTAGAAATCTTCGATCACTTCTTACTGCAAGCTAAGTCTTGCGGTGTAAAAGTTATTATGGATATTCACGGTGCTGAAGCTGACAACTCCGGTCACATTGCGCCACTATGGTACAAAGGTACCGTTACTACTGACGATTGGGTTTCTACCATTGGTTGGTTAGCCACTCGTTATGCTGGCGATGATACGATTATTGCTTATGACTTAGAAAATGAGCCGCATGGCGTACCTACCGGTACCGCTGCATCACAACAGCAAGCCGGCGAGTCTGACTTCGATTACTGTAATCGTTTACCTGAAGCGACCGATAATGGTTTCGCTAAGTGGGATGACTCTACCGATATCAACAACTGGAAATATGCTGCTGAGCTAGGCGCTGCTGCTGTACTTAACGCTAACCCGAACGCGCTTATTCTTATTGAAGGTACTGAAGTTCAAGCTAAGCACGGTAAGTGGGTTAACCCATCAAAAGTACCCAACCAACCAGAGCCTTGTTATAGTTTTAACTGGTGGGGCGGAAACTTGAAAGGTGTTGCTGAGTACGAAGTGCTAGCACCCGCTGGCTTACAGGATCAAATCATGTATTCGCCACATGATTACGGCCCGGCCGTATACATGCAGGGCTGGTTCAAGTCTTTCTTTGATCGTGACACGTTACGTGCTGATGTTTGGGAGCCAAACTGGTTATACATCCACAATGAAGGTATTTCACCACTGCTTATCGGTGAGTGGGGTGGTTTCATGGATGGTGGTATTAACCAGAAGTGGATGGAAGCCTTACGTGACGAAATAGCGGCACTTAAACTTCACCATACCTTCTGGGTAATTAACCCTAACTCTGGCGACACTGGCGGCTTGGTTCTAAACGACTGGGTAACTTGGGATGAAGAGAAATACGCACTTCTCAAGCCTGCGTTATGGCAAGAAGGCGGTCAGTTTGTTGGACTTGATAAAGTTGTTCCAATTGGCGGAACTGCCGGTACGGGTGTTACTCGTCCAGCACCTTAATTAGAAAGTAAAATACTAGTAGTTAAAATACTTAACTGAAATACTAGTTGTTAAAATAAAAGCCGCCCTTAGGGGCGGTTTTTTTGTGGTTTAAAAATTAATCGAGGGTGTCTTCCCATTTGCGCACTAGGCGAACGGTGGTATGGGCGCGAATAAGGGGATATACGCGCCACATCTTTATGGTGTGGTTGTAAATAGGACTACTAGGCTGGAATGTTGTACGGTTTTGTTCTAGTGTTTAAGTGTTGCGTGGTTATTGAGGGTTAAAAATGTCCGTGCTTTTGGGAGCTATGTACCCTTATTTTGGTGTGGTTCGAGAAATGCCATATTATTCAGTACCCCGAGTAGCTTAACCTGTTATTTTTTTATGTGAATATATCGCACAGGTACCCTTTTGCTTGTGGCTGAAATGTGATCAATCGCTTTTAGGTTAGGTGGCATATGGTTTGTAGGGTAATTAGATGAGTATGGTATTTCGGGAACTGGGACTGTGCAAACGGGACTTGGTGCGAGAGAATCAGATGTTAACTGTCAAGGAGAGTCAAGTGGTTGAGTTTTTAACAAGTAATACAGGGTTGGCGAATGCGATAGCAGCGCTTTCCGGAGTACTAGTGGCTTTTTTAGCCTTTATGGCCTCAATTATTTCATTAACAGTTTCTGTGAAGGCTCTCAAGGGGCAGCAGAAACATAATATATTAAGTGTTAGGCCAATTCCTGAAATAACTGTGGCAGATTATGAAAATAGTTTGAGAATAAAGGTACGCAATAATGGTAACGGTCCTCTATTTATTAAAGGTTTTAAAGTGATAGGCTCTGATTCCATAAAAAGCTCGGTTATAGCTTGTATGGGAGCCTTGCCTAACGATAGATCTTGGACTCATTTTGCTACTGACTTAGAAAGTAGAGTTGTAATGCCGGGGCAATTTCTTCCTCTGCTTGAACTGACAGAGCTGGAAAGTGAGTCTAGCTTTTCTGAGTGTAGAGATCTTTGTCGGAGTTGGTTGTCTGGTCTCGAATGTGCGTTAACATATTCAGACTTATATGCAACTTCATTTGAGGATTATAAAAAATCTCTTAGTTGGTTTGGTCGCAATATCGCCAGCTAACAATGCTGTCAACTCGACCCAAATTAATACGCAATTTTGTGCAATGCGCTGCGCACATTTTTGCACACAACTGCTCCATAATTTGGGCAGGTTACAGCGGCGTTAAATGCCGGTAATCGCAAAATCTACCGCCGCAATTATTTCTGAGCGGAAGTGTTCAAGGGAACCGACAGGGTCTTTTAGCTTTGAGGCTGGTATAGATGATATTTGGGGTGTGAGTAGGATTAGCTCTTCGCCTTCATAATCTATTACAGGGGTAAGGGTCTTCATTTTTTCGTTTTGGAAAAGAGAAAGCTTCCCTAGCGGTAATACCATTCTGGTGGAGATCTCTGAAATGAAGTCGTGCTGAATGTCCAAGATGTAAGGGTAGCTTTTTCTAGTTGTTTTACTCGTGTTTTGGTAAACATCAAATTGAGCCATTAGAATGTCCTATGTTCATCGCCGAAACAGCCATTCTCTTCCACAAAATTGTTGTAGGCCTTTATTGCTACCTTATTGGCGCGTTGCCATTTTTCAGCTTCAGACTTGGATAATTCCCGTTTTAGGGCTTTTTCCAGGGTTGCAGAAAGGTTAATGTTGAGGGCGCGAGACTTTGCTAGTAAGTCACTGTTAATGCTAAGGTTTGTGGCTTTCTTGGGGGCGTTTGTATCAAATGTAGGTTGCATCTATAGTGCCTCTATGCGCATATGTATGCGCATAGAGTATGGGCATCTAACAAAGGTGTCAAGACTGATGACCCCAAAAGCGGCGCTTCTTTTGTGCCTCGCTTCGCGCAGTTTGGCGTAAAAATAGGGGTCATAAAAATAGGGGTCAGGTCTTGAATTGTGAATGCCCACTGCTATGCTATAAACCCCTATGCCTAGACCAGTAAGAATTGAAATT
>NVXL01000002.1 GCA_002746115.1 Alteromonadaceae bacterium | reverse complement strand
ACGAGTTTGCGGACAATGTTCTCGATTTTTGCAATATATGTGTGCGTCTCTTTTAGCTTTTTTTGTACAGACTTTTGTGTGTTTGTAATTTTATCTTCAAATATTTCTGGGGCGTGATAAGGCTCAGCAATTCGGCTAATCCGTTCGCTTTGCCTATCTAACTTAGTGATCTCGTGAGTGATGCTCTGCAGCATTGGCCGGAATCGATCCTGATCTTTTTCTTCAAGGGAAAGCAGCAATAGGCGTAACTCTTTATCTGTACTCTTAAATTTTTGGCGTAGTAATTGTGAATTTTTAATGTGCAGTGCGGTATCTTTAGTTAACTGCTTGCTTTTGCTGGAGTTAAAAATGAAGTGGTGCTGTTCACCCTGAATTACCCAGTAATTTAGGTTTTTTTCGATGCTATATAGGTCAGAAAGCTCTCGTAGTATTTCGTTAAAATTATTGGATGCGAATAGGTCTAGCAGAAAAGGCGTTAGATTTTGGTAATTCACCTCCGGATGCTCGCTATACCAATCGGTTTTTCGTATGAGATTTTCTAGGTTGTTGATAAATTCCCGTGGTACGTCGCGCATAGCGATAATTTCTCTCGCGGTCTCGACCATTGCAATACCTTCGCGATATTTTTTCTCCGCATTAATATACTGCTTAAGAGCCTTTCGAGGTGAGCCCTCCAACTCGTATAAATGAGCCAGCAATACTTTTCCCTCTTGAGCCTCGGGCAATGCGATAGAGCGCTGATTAAGAATTTTTAATGCCGGTATCGCAGATAGGTACTGCTTGAAATTTATAGCGGCCCAAGAGTAAGAGAGTAAAGAACGGTTGGAGTATAGGCCTGTAGTGCGCACGTTTCGAAGATACCCCCAAGCTTCTTGTAACTGACCTTGTTCTGTGGCGATTTGCGATAGCCCGTGCTTCGCCCTATCAGATAGTACCTGATACTCATCTCCCATGGAGGCGTATTTGTTCACCTCCTCGAGTTGCTGCTTGGCCAATACTACATTACCTTGCGATAGGTTTTTAACTGCAATATTAAACAGGAAGTAAGGGTATGTTGGTAAATCTTCTTTGATATCATCTAAGGCTTGCGCGCTAGTTAAATGCTCACCATCGTCATGAATTAATGTTGCTAGGTAGTGAAATTGCACGTGCAAATCTTCGGGTAACTCACCCTTTATCTGCTGAATGGATTGACGTGCTTGAGTGACATTTGATTTGGAATAAAATAACTTTGCCAAGTAATACCAAGCGGCATTTCGGCTAAGCTCTGTCTCCGTATGCTCAAGTAACTGTGAAAATATCTCAGAGCTATCATTTGGCATGGCGTAGTTTAGTAGCATACCGCCTTTTAGCACTTGCCCCTGATCGCCTTGTGCTTGAATATTATCTTGTGCGCTAACGTAGCTATGATTCACTAAGGCAGTGAAATAATCTCGCTGGTAAAATGGGTATAAAATTGTCCCGTAATTTAAGATATCTTCTGCCTGTTGGTATGCCATTTTTTGATCAGCAATTACCTGTGTGCTTGATATAAGTGCGAGCACACACGCTAGCGGCAATGGCGTGACGTACGTCACAATGCTAAGTATATGCCTTGTATGTCGCTTAAGATAACTAATCATTGCAAGTATATCGCTAACCATTTTTATTACTGAATTACCAATGCTTTAATTCGAATATCGCTTCTTGAATTGCACCATTATCATTAATGCCAATTTCTAAAAAACCTTGCCCTTTTTGCTTGGTAAAAGACACTTCATGGGCACGTTTAAATGGTGTGGAGTTAGGCCCAAGCCCTGTAAAGAATGCTGTTACGGTATGCGCACCCTCACTTAAATTGGTGACAAACAATTTGTGTATACCTCCTCTAGATAAGGCTATACGGGCATCCTCATCATAAAGGTGAGCTGTTATTGTTTTACCGTCAAGTTTGAGTTTAATGCTTTCTAAGGTAAAGAATTCGCCGCGGCTGACAGATACAAAAAATGAATACCTAGTACTGGACGGGTACAGTAGAGCCTCTTCAATGGTGATTAAATCCCGATTTAGATTGATCACCTCACCCTTTAGCTGTTGAATGTCGTTTGAGAGTTGCTTTACCTCGCCTAGGGCACGTGTAACCGCTGCGGATTTGTTTTGCTTTTTGGCGCTGGCGTCTTCAGGTGATGAGAGCAAGGAGATAGCGACTAGTAGTAGCAATAGAGTTTTCATGTGTGTTTAATTTAAACAGCCAGTTCAATATGTAGTTTGTTACTCTAATCTATAATACGATTTACTTCCGTGAAGTAGGATGCATAAATACCGTGAAGTAGGAATACAAATGAAGTTACGCCAATGCCAGAACGGTTAATTTACAAACCGAGGACAAGCCTCCCACATTAAGTTAATTTTTTATCTGTGAGGCACGCCCTAACTTATTGTGACGCGTGTTGCAATAATAATATTATTTTTAACATTCCTCGGCCTCAAGGCTAAATAACTGTGCTCTTGATCAATAAAAACACCTAGCTACAGGGTTATAATCAATGGTTTTCAGGCGAGTTGAAATTTAACGCCTACATCTTTTGGCAGTACGCAGTGACCACCGCTATAGCGTATAGTTTTAGCTATAAACTCCACTCAGAAGACTTACCCTAGTTAATGGATAGCATGATTAATTTTCATAAAGTATTACCTATATCTGCACTTGCCTTTTTCTCAGCATTGGCCTCCTCACCGAATGTGACAGCTCAAACAATTGGCGACATGAATGAGGACGAGCAAGTTAATATCATCCAGCCAAAAAAAATACCGAAAGAAGTTAAAACCGCACGCATTGACACTGAAAAGTATGAACTCGGCATACATGTTGGCGTAATTTCGCTGTCCGATTTCGGCACTGTAAGCTTGATTGGCATTAGTGGCAGCTATCACATTAGTAGCCGATGGGCTGCGGGCGTGTCTTACGGGCAGTCGGGTGAGCCAGAAGCCTCTTTTGAGCAGGCGCTCGGAAGAAATTTCATCCCCGCTCGAGAAGACGGGTTTAAGTATTTGGCTGTTACGGGGCATTACCAAATCTTTCACGGGCGTTCATTTTTTGCGAAAGGTGCGAAATTTAACACGCACATATCGCTAGAGTTTGGGCTGGAAGATGTTGACTTTCTTGCGCAGAATGAGATTGGTGCAGTGCTGGGCGTGAATTATAAAGTGGTATTGACCGACTGGCTGACCGGGAACTTGATGTTTAAAGACCATATTGTTGAGCGAAGTTTTTTAGGGGAAGACAAGATGACTCAAAACCTAGAAATGTCTTTTGGGCTTAATGTTATGTTTTAATTTTACCCTGAACATTTACCCGCCGCAAAGCGGGCAAATGTGAGCATGAGAGACCCGATAATAAAAGAATGATCACGATTAAAATAGGTAACCCACACCTACGGTTAGCTGATTGTTGTAAGATGTTTCACCCTCAGCCACTAGGTTAGACTCGTAAACCAGACTCCTGAAGTCTAATCGTAGATTAATACGCCGAGTAAGCCCGAGCTTGTACCCTACACCAAAAATGGTGCTGAAATTATTCTCGCCACCGAAGTCTACATTTCCAACCCCACCAACCACATACAGCGCTGTTAACGTCGACTTTCCGTCTTTGGGGTATATCTCCCCTTGAAAAATATTGTACCCAAGCAATACGCTATAGTGACTGAAGGTGCGGTCACTGCCTTCAAAAAATTGCCCTTGACTCGCCTCAAAACTGGAACGGGATGCATCGGCAAAAAGATAGCTTAATTGCAAAAAAAAGTCTTCTGATGCGTTGAATGTCGCATTAATTCCAAGCGAAGGCTCCGTGTTGAAATCCTGAATTGCAAGTGCACCAACGGTTATACCAAGTTCAAACACCTCATTATTGATGTCAAGACGCTTATCTTTAGCTTCAACCACAACGGTGCTACATAACAATGTAGCAAGGGTACTTATTAAAAGACATTTCTTTAAAATACAGTTCTTTAAAAAAGAGTGCTGAAACCTAAGCTCCATATATCTAGCTCCTCACTGTTTGGTGTGGCGTCCACACTAATTTGGCGATATTCTGCACGTATTATGAAATTTCGGCCCGCGTAATAATTTAAGCGCAAGGCTGCGAGTTGGTGTGATTCCTCTTCAAATTCTAAAGGGACAATGCGTGGTTGCTCATTTATTTTTGTTTGACCTGCCCCAACAATCAGTGCGGGAGATAGTCGCCACCGAGAAAACGGCTCAACAATAAGGTTAAAACCGATTTGGGTGCCACGAGCATCGTTGCTAAAGAACTTTGCGGTCTCGACTTCAGCCCCTAACCAACTTAGCGGGTAGTACGCAAGGCTGGCACCCACAACATCGGAGTTGTTAAGTGTATCGCCTTTTAGCTGCCCGGAAAAAAATCCGATACGCCAACGGTTTTTAGCAAAGTCACCG
Source organism: Alteromonadaceae bacterium (assembly GCA_002746115.1). GTDB lineage: Bacteria > Pseudomonadota > Gammaproteobacteria > Pseudomonadales > Cellvibrionaceae. Next base: position 173,206 of record NVXL01000002.1, on the reverse strand, counting down.
TAGCTGGTACCGGGTAGGTTGACAGGCTCGCCGGTGTTTTGCAGGGTTCGTACGATTTGTGTCGCTTTTACCCAGCCAGTTTTACTGTTATTACCGACGGTTTTAACCTCGTACCAGTCCGGGCGGCGAGAGAGCACTATAATACGCTCGGATTGCTCTACAACAAAAAAAACGGGGTACGCACGACCCGGGCCTGTATGCATTTCGAGAAAGCTATCGATAACCTCAAGTTCGGCTGAGTTTGCTATGTGTTTAACGTTTTCACGCTGGTTTTCTGTACTATTTACCTCAGTGCTATTTACCTCAGTACTATTTGGTAAGGGCTCGGTTTGGGCTAGCGCTATATTGGCATTGCTTATGATTAACAGCGAGAATGTTAAATAGCCGACTATTTTGGGTCTTAGCATATTCAATTATATTACCTGTTACAAATGAATCTTGTTCGCATGGAAGATTTAACGCAACTGATGCTGCGGTAAAAGGAGCTAGTTTAAACGAGTTTGATAAGATCACGGTGAGTGCGAAGTCACAGATTTAAGGTGTTGTTACATATAGTGAAATAGCCAAGCACGGACATATCCCTAGGGCCTTTATTGTCGGCTCCTTACGCATTGGGTTTAGCTGCACCGACTTCAGTTACGTCAATATCCAGATCGCCCCTTTTGCGCCTGAAAACCATTGCGAAGCAACTAAGGCAGGGCTAGTATTAGCCAAATGCTCACAAGGTAACGACACCGCCATGCTAGTGAAAATCGTAGACAGCATCAAAGCCCTGAATGCCGAGGCGTGGAACGCGCTCTGGATCAGTCAGTATCCCTTTGTGCGTCATGAATTTCTATGTGCCTTAGAAGACTCCGGTAGTACCAACTCTGGCGACTTTTCGAGTGATGATCAACACGCTCAAGACAGTGGCTGGCACCCCAAACACGTCACCGTATGGTTAGACGATGCACTCATCGCAGCCTTACCCTTATTTGAAAAAAGCCACTCCTATGGCGAATACGTATTTGATTGGGCTTGGGCGGATGCTTATTCGCAACAAGGGCTCGATTATTACCCCAAATTACTGAATGCCATTCCCTTTACGCCAGCAACTGGATCCCGACTCGGTTTAGCTAAGTCGCTAGATGAAGCCACGCGCAGTCAAGTAACGGCGCTCATCTTTGAGTTTGTGCATAAGTTCGCAAGAGACGAAGGCTATTCGGGCTTTCATAGCTTATTCCCAGACGGCCAAGGACGGAAGTATTTAAAGCAAAGCAAACACTACCAACGTGATGGTTATCAATTTCACTGGTTTAACCAAGGCTATACCAGCTTTGATGACTTTCTCTCCCACTTTAGCTCGCGCAAACGTAAAGCGATCAAAAAAGAACGTAGGAAAGTACACGAACAAGATATTGATATCTCCATGCGTTTGGCACGTGATATTAGCGCTGACGAGTGGCAAACCTTCTACATGCTTTACCACACTACTTACCTAAAGCGCAGCGGCAAAGCTGGCTACCTGGGGCAGAGTTTCTTTCAACGTTTGGCTAAGGCCTTCCCTGAGCAAGTATTGTTGTCCTGTGCCCATCACCAAGGGCAGCTAATTGCGGCGGCACTGTATTTGCGTGATGAGACCACTCTCTATGGGCGCTACTGGGGCTGTAGAACCGAGATAGACGGCTTACATTTTGAAGCCTGCTACTACCAAGGCGTGGAATATGCCATTGCTGAAGGCATACAACGCTTTGACCCGGGCGCTCAAGGGGAACATAAAATACAACGCGGCTTTACACCGATACGCACCTGCTCGTACCATTGGCTAAGGCACCCGGGGTTTAACCACGCAATTGCGGACTTTGTTAAAAGAGAAGCGGTAGAGGTGAGCCGCTATATTGAGGATGCCCGGACGTACTTGCCCTTTAAGGAGGGTACTCAGCTGATTGCTGAGGATGAATTACTCCTGAATTCTAACGAAGGATGCCAACAAGACTTGAGCCATGACACAGAGTAAAACTAACAAAGCCAGCTTAAGCAAGGTCCGTATTGATAAATGGCTATGGGCGGCACGCTTTTTTAAAACCCGAAGCCTCGCCAAACAAGCGATTGATGGCGGCAAGGTGCACTTTGGCGGGCAGCGAATTAAATCCAGTAAAGACGTTGAGTGCGGCTGTATGTTAACCATTCGGCTAGGCTGGGATGTACGCGAGATAGAAGTCATTGCTGTCTCAGATAAACGCCGGGGCGCCCCGGAGGCTGCCCTGCTTTATCAAGAGACCGAGCAGAGCATTGAGAAACGCCGATTGGTCGCAGAGCAACGTAAATCGCTCGGTGGGTCTGAGATTAAATCAGTGGGTAAACCGACTGGCAAACAGCGACGAGAAATTCAGCGTGTGAAGCGTATTCTGTCGGAAGATTAACCCCACACACGCTTTATACGCTTCACCTTAATTAAAAATGTAAATTAGCAGTTTTAACGTATAACTTTAATCAACAAATTAATAGTTAAATCACCAAATTGATATTTCGAGCCCTACCCTATGAGTGATCAGGACGTAATACACCGCTTTATTTTTGACAACACCGATATTCGTGGCGAAATACTCTCGCTTCATAAAACAAAACTAGAATCCGGTGAAAACCAGTCGACACCAAAGGCTTTACTGCCGGTGTTTGGGGACTTTTTATCTGGGGCTTGCTTATTAAGTGAAGTCTTAAAGTTTGAGGGCATATTAAGCTTACAAGCTAGCGGAGATGGACCTGTCAGTATGATTATGGCAGAGGCTAATAATCAGGGACATGTTCGAGGCATTATAAAACTCTCTGAAGAAGATGCGCACAAAGCACTTGATGAGGACTTTTTCAGTAAGGCAACTTTGCCAGAGTTACTCGGTAAGACTAGCTTAATTATTACTATCGACCCGGATAAAGGCCAGCGTTACCAAGGTATTGTGCCAATAGAGGAGCCAAGTTTGGCGAAATGCTTGGAGCATTATTTTTATCAATCCGAGCAATTACCGACGCAAGTGCATTTATTCTCTAACGAAGAACATTGTGGCGGTTTATTTTTACAGTGCTTACCTGCGCAACTTGTAACCGACAATGATGAACGTGAGAAGCATTGGGATACGGCAAGAGCACTGGCCTCAACCTGCACGGAGGAGGAGCTGTTTACCCTCAGTCATCAAGAGTTACTGCTGCGTTTATTCCATGATATGCAGTGCCGCTTATTTGAGCCCAAAGCATTGTCTTTTAAATGCAGTTGTAGCGAGGCTCGTTGTTTAAATGCGCTAAAAGCTTTGGGGCAGCAGGAGGTTTATAAGTTGTTGGCGGAGCATGACCTGATTCAGATGGATTGTCAGTTTTGCGCCACGCCTTATGCTTTTGGGAAGGAGAATGTAGATGCACTGTTCAACGGTGATACTGATGAATCCGTTTTACATTAAATACCTTGAAAACAAGTACCTTAATACTAGCTATCTAGATACTTWGCGTAGAGCATTTCCATTCCAGGWATATCGGGAATATTAAACTCTTCCACACCCACGGTAATGCACATAAGATCAAACTCACCTTTAGTGCCGTTAGGGTCTTCCTGAATGTCTTTTTCTCCAACACGGGTCATCCGCGGGATGCCTTGKGTGTAAATAGCCACAAAAGGGACGCGCTCATCAACACCAGTATTATTAAATACGGCAATACGACCYTGGGTATTTACGGCTAATTCGGCCACGCCGTTCAGCACCTCGTAGGATAAAACCGGCACGTTTATGTTACGCCATTCGTACATACCGACCAACCAGTCGGGACTATCTTCGATTGGTGCAAGTTGTGTTAACGGCGCCATCTCGGCAACGGAGACGGTGGGCACTAATGCGGTGATGCCAAGTAATGGCAATAAGAAGCAGGCAATTTCACCGTCCCGCATGACACCGGCTAACTGCTCGTCAGTGAGTTGTAAATCATTGCTCATATGGAGTTCCCATGCATCACTAAATTCAAATCGTTGGCCAATGCTAACATTAGCATTGGTTTGAGCGCGAATGTTATCATTGTACTAATTTTATAATCTTTATCGGCTTAACATTTGGGCGCCGCTGCCAAGGTCTGTGCTTCGTTCTGATTCTGCCCCTGAAAGACTACAAAATGACGTGCTAGCGCTTCTGGAGAGCCGGAAAAGCTCACGCAGTTGGTGTCCAATGCATTTTGCGGCATTGAATCTATCGCGCAAGTTTCAGGGGATTGTACCCAGACTTGTCCACCGATGTTGGCAATTAATTTGCAGGTTTGTGAGCCATCATCGCCCATACCTGAAAATATAATCACGCCGCAGTCTTTGCCATATTTACGCGCAACTTTGGCAATCACTTGGTTGATTGAGGGCTTAAAGGGCGGCTCCCAAGGCTCATTTAAGGGCTCAAGAAAACCCATATCGTCAAAATCAACTTGGCAGCTAGGCGGCAGTAAATACAGGCACTGCTCACAAACACGGTGAGCTTGAATCGAGTAAAACACCTTCCAACCGGTATTGCGGGCAAGGCTTTTGGTTAAACTTTCAGTCATGTATGAGTCAATGTGCTGAGCATATAGCAGTGCCACACCATGGAGATCTTTAGGCAACAGCTGAATAAATTCTATTACAGCCTCAGGGCCACCGGCTGAAGCGGCCAATATCCAAACGGTGGTAGCCCGAGGTAAGTTGTAGGGGCTCTCGACGCGTATTTGGGTAATGGCTTTAATCTTTTTAGAGAAATGCTTGGCGCGCTCTTCGATATCAAGACTGGAGTAGGCTTCTGGATCGTCATACATGACGGGCTGGTCGATACCGTCGAGGTAATCCATTAGTAATGGTGAATCTCCGGCGTCGATGCGTACAACCCAAACGTCGGCTTCGGGAAGGGGAAGTAAGCCCTCTGCGCTGCTAACACCCGAAAAGGCAACATCGTGACCAGCGCAGGCCACAATGCTTTCTAGGTTTTGCAACTGAATGCTACATTCGGCTAATAAGCCTAATTTGAGCACTGGGGGGATTCCTCAATTATCGCTAGTCTTGTTGTGAACTGGCAGCCTCTAGCAATTCTTCCATACTCTCTAATAGGAGGTCTTCTTGGTATGGCTTGCCTAGGTACTTATCAACACCAAGGGTTAAGGCGTGTTCGCGATGTTTATCACCTGTCCGGGAGGTGATCATGATAATGGGTAGGTGCTTCCAACGCCGGGTGGTTCTGATGGTTTTAGCCACTTCAAAACCATCCATTCTCGGCATTTCAATATCGAGCAGCATAAGATCCGGCAAACCTTCTTGCAGAACGCGCAGAGCGTCAACACCGTCTTTTGCCGTGATGACTTCGTAGCCTTCACGCTCAAGGAAGCGGGTGGTCACTTTACGTACGGTTACGGAGTCATCCACTACCATGATGGTTTTAATGACTTCGGCCACTTCGGCCACTTCAGCGCTTTGACCTTTACTGGCTTGATCTGCCTGCAGTTGGGTCGCGCCAGCAACTTCTTGGCGTACCAGGGCGTGCGGATCGAGAATAACCACTACGGAGCCATCCCCCATAACGGTTGCACCAGACAAGCCTGATACGAGGCTAAATTGTTGCCCTAAGCTTTTCACTACGATTTCACGGCTGCCTTGAAGAGCATCAACGTGCAAGGCCATCGCATGCTCGGCGGAGCGCACCAAAATCACTGGCAGCGGCAAGGCTTTGCCTTCGAGCTTAGGGGTAATGTTTTTATTTAGTAATCCACCGAGGTAGCGCACGTGATACTTCTCACCCGCGTATTCGAAGCGAGCATCTGGGCTATCATAATAATGCTCTAACTCGTAAGGGCTGATGCGTACGATACCTTCAATGGAGCTAAGCGGTACGGCGTAATTATCATTACCAACATCGATCATTAACGCTCGGTTAACCGATAGCGTAAAGGGTAGGCGTATTAAGAATTCAGTGCCTTTACCCCATTCAGAATCAATCGATACGGCACCACCAAGCTGTTTGATCTCGGCATTCACAATGTCCATACCGACACCACGACCTGAGATTTGGGTAACGCTTTCAGCGGTACTAAACCCCGCATGCAAAATAAATTGCATGATGTCGTGATCAGCAAGTTCAGCATCGGGCAACATTAATTCTCGCTCGATGGCTTTGGCACGCACGCGTTTTAAATCTATACCACGCCCATCATCTTTTAGGCGAATAATAACGTCACCACCCTCACGTCCGAGGGTTAGGGTAATACAACCGGCTTTGGGTTTACCTGCGACCATGCGATCTTCTGGCATTTCGATGCCGTGATCTACGGCGTTACGCAGCATGTGCTCGAATGGCGGCACCATGCGCTCTAGTACCGAACGATCCAATTCACCTTCGATATTATCAAGCTCGAAGTTGACCTGCTTTCCGAGCTCACCGGCTACCTGACGAACAATACGGCGTAAGCGTGGCACTAGACGTGAGAAGGGCACCATGCGAGAACGCATTAGGCCTTCTTGAAGGTTGGTGTTAATTCGGGATTGCTGTAGTAGCAGTGTTTCTGTGTCTCGCAGTTGCTCGCCTAAATCCGATTTCAAATCGACAAGGTCGGAGGCGGACTCTGTGAGCGAGCGCGACAGCTGTTGTAATTGTGAGTAGCGATCCATTTCAAGCGGGTCGAAGCTTTCGTCATCCGCGAGCTGCTCACGGCGGAAGATTACTTGCGCTTCGGTTTCGATGTCTAATCGTCTTAGCTGCTCTTGGAGACGCGACAACGTGGAATCGATTTCATCAAGGGAGAAGCTAAAATCACTGACGTGCTGCTCTAAGCGGGAGCGACTAATGGAGGTTTCACCCGCAAGATTTACTAGTTCTTCGAGCAACTCCGCGGATACTTTAACAACTTCTTGAGGGCCACCTTTGCGCGCAGCGACGGCGGCTTGCCCTCCTTGGGCACCACCAAATGCAGCAGCGGCGTTAAATTCTGTAACGCCAAAAACGCCGGCATCGTCTGATGGGGAACCCGATGGTTTAGGTTTAGCGACGAAAGGAACGACGTTGTCGGTATGACTGGCGGATGCCTCTGTTGCGCTTTGTGCATGCTCTCCTGCACTGTCGGCTGGCGCTTCGCTTTCTGCATTTGCGTCAACGCGCTCTGCTGTAACGTAGAGCACTTCTCCAGTGGCGACGAAGTGTTTAAGCCCACGACCAGCGGATAGAACTTTATCTTGGTATTCGTGCAATGTTTTGAAGAAGCCGGCATCGAGTGCTTTAAGGTTGACGCTCTCAATGAAGCCTTCGTAGTCATGGGTGAGATCGCCAAATTTTTGCATGCCAGACAAGCGCGCACCACCTTTTAAGGTATGCAGGGCACGTTTCATGGATTCAATCGCGCCTTGATTGCCCCACTCTGTTTCCCAAGTGTGTAAAGCTTCGTCTAGCTCTTCAGTTAATTCATCGGCTTCTTCAAGGAAGATTTCAGTAATGTCGGCGTCGTAGTCGGGATCGTTAACATCAATGTTATCGATCAGTATGCTTACGGATCCGGCAGGCACGGCTGATTCGATTACTGGAGCCTCTTGCTCAGTCGTGCTGGCATCAGTTGAAACCGGCTCGTCTAAGGTAGGTGTTTCTTCTTGCACGAGTTCAACATTTCCAAGCTCGTCTTCAAGTTCATCGCCAAGCTCAAGGTCGGCAGGCTCGTCTTTCTCTTCGCTTAACTCGATTTCATCTTCTGACTCTAAGGTAATGATCTCATCAAGATCATCCACCAGTTCAATAGATTCATCGTCTTCATCGCCTACTAACAACTCTATAGGCTCTTCTTGATCATCAGAGTCAATAACTTCGGCAGTCGGTAGTTCGTCAGTCTCAGTTAGTAATTCGTCGGTCAGCGTCTCTACCGGTTCGTCGATAATCTCAACCAGGTCTGACTCGACCTCTAAGGTCGGGATATCTTCACTGTCATCTTCTATCTGAAGATCGCCATCTACTAGCTCAATATCGTCTTCAAGATCGAATTGCTCGCCAGTATCGTTGTCGAACTCCAGAATGATGTCACCGTCATCATCCGTCGACATGATGAATTCAATTTCAGGCTCACCTTTAGTCTCACTTTCAGGTGACAGACTTTGAGCTTCGACGTTTACGGTATCGTCTTCTACATCAAATTCAATTATTTCTACATCATTATCAAATTCAATATCTAATTCGGCTTCGCCACTCTCGTCAAGCGTACTAACTTCGATAGGCTCGCTGCTATCAATCTCAGAATCCCCAAGGACTGAATCATCAAGGACTGTATTATCAAAGGAAATAACTTCATCACTAATAGCGCTAGGATCTTCAGGCGCTAATATAATCTCATCCATATCATCAAGATCGATGACGTCGTCTTCGCTAAGCTCAGAAACTTCACCAACCTGACCATCGTAGACTTCGAGTAGGGTATCAGCAGTAACCTCAGTATCGACTGGTAGCTCCGGCTCTTGAGCAGGTGTGCCGACATGAGCTTCAGGCTCTACGAGTAGCTCTGGCTCCCCGAGATCAACGAGGGCTTCGTCGTCAATTTCAAGCCCTTCACTAAGCCCTTCTTCCTCAAGGATCAGGTCGCCTTCTTCGAAGGTCAGTTCGCCCTCATCAAAGACCAGTTCAGCTTCATCTTGAGTATCGAGGTCAAGGTTAATCACCTCTACTAGCGGCTCGGCTTCTGAGCTTAAGGTCGGAGCTGCCTGTTCGGTGCTCTTAGTATCAACTCTCTCTGCTGGGGTTTCTGCCAACTCGTATTCGGCAATATCAATTGCTTGGGTCACTTGTAAGGCAAGCGCTTCAGACTCGGCTAGGTCTTGCTCATCGGTAACAGGTTCCGGTAAGCGTGCTTCTGCGACTTGAAGGTCGTTAACCAAAGTTTGTAATGCTGCCATCATTGCGTCAGCGGGTGGTGTTACATGTTGCGCGGCGGCGATAGCATCAATCATGTCTAGCAAGGCTTCGTGGCCTTGCGTTAACACATTAAATTCTTGCTGGTTTAAACGATGTGATGCGGAGGCCAGTGCACATTTATGCACTCGAATTAGAACCTCACTCAATGCAGACATGTGCTGCATGTTGGCTTTATCCGCACAATCTTTAAGCTGAGAGAGTTCAGCAAGCAACGCTCTTAAATCCTCTGTCGGCTCGCCAAGTTCAAACCATTTAGCTAGTAGTATTTCGCTATCAAGCAGCCAGTGTGTGCCTTCGGCAAGGAAGGTGGTCAGGACGCGGGGATCAACTTTTGCTCCACTTTGATTGCGGCCACTCTGGGAGCTTACAAACGCGCCAACGGCCAAGTCACGTAGCTCTTCGGTACGCGCGGCGAACTGTGTAACCAAGGGTATGTCGACGTCTTCGCCTTTCCTAAGCGCCTCTAGGCCAATACGCGTGTAATTAACAATATCGCGGGTTAGCTGTAAGATATCGTCGTTAATATCGATCTGGAAGGTGATCAGCTCTTTGGTGAAGTTCTCCAACGGCTCAGCCATTTCAGCTATGGGCCAAACCTGTGCCATTTTGGCACTACCTTTTAAGGTATGTAACGCACGTTGCAAGTCATCTGAAGGCATGCCATAAATAGGGGCGGCCTCTTCCATTGCGGAGATAAAACTTTCGATTGTATGCAGATGATAAAGCGCTTCGGACGAGAAAATTTCTTTTAGAATGCGATCTTCTTCGTCATCCTCTTCGTCATTTTCTTCGCTGTCGACACCTGTGCTTAACTGACCAACAGAAGCCTCTGTGAAAGGCTCACCGTCGATTTCAAAGCCGCTCTTGGAATCAGGAATACTTTCAAGTTCGAGCTCTATTTCTTCTTCTGACCCATCGTCAAAGGAGTCGGTAAGATCTAACGTGGCCTCATCATCTCTATCATCAATTTGGGCTTGTACTTCGGTATCCTCCGGCTCGACAACGGCTGTACTCGTATCTTTCGTACTCGATCCAAAATCAGCAGGAACGACTCCTTCAGACAAGGATTCGGCCCAAGACTGGTAGCGTTTACACAGTTCTGGCTCTGGATTGGGGCTACGATTTTCAAAGGCGGTCACTAGAGTGGGGGTAAACTCTATGACTAAGGCTATCAGCTGTGAATGCTCGGCCATGACACTTACGGTGTCATCCATAATTCGGTTCAGCATGCTTTCGATTGACCAAGCAAGCTCACCAATATCGTAGGCTTCGACCATACGGCCACTGCCTTTGAGTGTATGAAAAGAGCGTCGCACAACGGTCATGGATTCTTCATCACCTGAATTGGCGCGCCACAAGGGGAAAAATTCTTCGAGGGTTTCTAAAACCTCCCCTGCTTCTTCGATGAAAATTTCAATAATTTCATCGTCTATGTCGCTCTCTGGAGCTGCTGGTATGTTTTCAGGCTCTGGTTCAGGCTCTGGTTCCGAGTCAAATGTTTGAATAGGCTCAGGTAATACGTATTCTTGATGAGGCGTTTCAGGTGAGGCATATGAGTCGTTGGACTCAGCATCGCTTACAGTTTCGTCTTCAGTCTCATCATCAAATGACGATTGTGGCATTTCGAGGACGATAGGTTCATCGTCCTCTTCGGGCTCATCCTGCGCAGCAATCTCGCTTGGTTCGCTATACGCTAGGTTCTGCTCAACTTTACTAACATCAACATTGCTAACAACAGTCGATTCTGTAACTTTATCAGTGACGCTTTGCTCACTCGGCGCCTCGTCATCAGTCGCTAGATCTCGATTGGCAACTTGATAACCCAGTTGCAATATACTCTCTTCAGCAACATCAAGAATTGAACCTGCTTCTTCATTGATATCTGTGGTGATACGCTCTAGGTAATACTCGACACTAGACATAGCGTCGGCTAACGAGTCAAGCGTTTGCCAATTTGGACGCGCATCAGAAGCTAACAAGTTGTGCGCAATAAATGATGAGCAAGATTCAACAATACTCGCAGGTCGAGTCAGCGGAATCATCTCTAAGCCGCCCCGGATATCCGTGAGCAAGCTACCTATATTTTCAAGATATTTTCGATCCCATTGCGAGGAAATATATTCGACAATGGATTCTTTCGCCTGCTCCAAACCTCTACGACATTCTTTAATAACCGCGGCTTTAGCATCGTCGATTTCGACTTCACGTTCATCAACTTTCGATAAATCGGTACTTTTACCGACGGACTTCCCAATGGCTTGTAAACGATGTTCAACTTCAATAATACGACTAGCGGCAACAGTTAGTTCTTGTTCATCCAATTCAGGGCTAGCGCTTATTTTTTCAAGCCTTTCGCTTTGTTCAATCATTTGCTTACGCAAATCACCAAGACCTAACACCGCAAGCGTATCTGCAACGCGTTTAACTGAAGGTAATATCTCGGTTATATCTTCTGGAGTACCATTGCCAGTAAGCGACAAACCAAGAACATGCTTAATATTAGCTAGTTCATCTTGTAGTGCACTAACAACCGAGCGCACAGCACTTTGATCCTGCACTTGCAGAATATTGCCATCACCCTGACTACTGCCATGAACGCCGCAAGCAATTAATGCGTTGCGAAGGGAATAGGTAGTTTTAACCGCTTCTACAAGCTCACTGCCGTCATCTGCACTAGCCACATAAAACAGCAGGTTTTTAATTAAACTCTCGGTAACAGGCGTATCAAAGGACGTCGGCGCATTTTCACTTAAGACCCTTAGTTCCCTAGCGAGGTAACGCATTAAACCGCGTACAGCAACGGTTAGCTCAATATCATCACGGCGTAAGCCGTCGGCAAGAGCGTGTGCAATATTCCACGTGGGATATGCCGCTGTGCCTGTAGTTAGTATTTCTAAACGAGAAAACACTTTGACTAAATAATCTAAGTTCTCTTCTAGTTTGATGCTACGTAAAACACTGGCAGCAGCWAACTGGTACATTTCACGTAGCTTTTTTAGTACCGGTTTTAGTTTTGCAGGGTCTTTAGAAAACGGGTGACGAGCGCCACGTATATTTTCGAGCGCACTGAGATCAGGTGAAAACAACGATGTTTCACTTAGATAACGTTGCTTTCTTACAGCACGCAAATCATTTAGTAGGGGTAAGGCAGAACTTGGGCTATCGTCTTTTTGAATTTTAATTCGATCCAAAAAGATAGGCAATTGCAGCAGGGAGCGCATAAGTACTTCTTGCGCTTCAGGCATGTGCGACACATCATCATCGATAACGGCTTGCGCGAGTTTTTCCATCTCCTCGGCAATAAGTGCCGCGCCGTGAAACTCGACCATCTGTAAAGAGCCATGGACTTGATGAATGTGTGTGAGACAGAAACGCATACGCGTGCTGTCTTTTGGATCATCAACATAGGCTTCGAGCGCTTGCCTCGCTTCCCTCAATGTATCTGAGATCTCGCGGGTCACCCATTCGAGCGCTGCAAAATTGCGTTTTTCCCCCATAACGAAGCCCTACCCTTTCTCTCTTCTGTCTGGTATCGCGGTGTTACTAATTAAAAATACGGCGAAGCTTGTTCGCGGTAAAACATCAGCTCCGAACATAGGCTTGAGCCTCATCAGCAACGATACGAGATGCATTAGGATTCACCCAGTCGACCACTTCACCCAAGCCACACACCAAAATACCGCCCGGTTTAAGGCGATCAATAAACGCGTCCATAATTTGATGGCGCAACAAGCGACGAAAATAAATCAGTACATTTTGGCAAAAAATCACATCGAGCTTATTGTCAGGCATTTCACTGATATTTAACACGTTAGCCTGATTGAAACAAATACGGTCGGTCAGCTCGCCATCGATTTGATAGCGGCCATCTTCTAACTGCGAAAAATAACGACGACGCATTGGGTCATTAATCATTTCAACTTTACGTTTGGGGTAAATACCGATGCGCGCAATAGCCAGAGCCGCACGGCTAATGTCAGTCGCGGTAATGCCGTAATATGCGTCAATACGAGCTAAATCAAAAATATCACTGACGACCATACCAAGTGAGTAAGGCTCTTCGCCGGAGGAACAACCAACACTCCAAATATCAAACGAGCCATCAAGTGTATTATTATTGATTTTATTTTGCAGATAATTACGTACTAAGTCGATTGATGGTTGATGTCGAAAAAAACTAGTTTCTTTAACAACTAAACGATCAATCAGTACGGACCACTCCATCATACCGGCAACGCCATCTACGACGCACTCATAGTATTCGGAGTAATCACTCTGCCCGAGTTCTCGCATCCTCATAGAGACCTGTGTTTGCAAGAAGATACGCTGCTGACCCCCTAAGCAAATACCTGCGCGCTCTTCAAGCAGTTTGCTCCATTGAGCAAACTGCTGATCAGAAAGATCTGGGGTAGCCTGCAAAGACCATATCATAGGAGGTATCCAAAGTTAGTGATGAATGGGCTCACAACACTTGGTTCACAATATAGTACACCCGATCATAAGACCGAGCCTGATAGATAGGTCTTTAAGCACCGAGACCGGTTTGCTTGCTATTATCGTATACGTCATCATCGCTAGGAAAAGCATCATCCATCGACAAATCGACAACGTCATTTTCATCTAAGATAGGCATATCAATGTCTCCGTCAGCATTCTCGGAAAATTCGTTCACGTCAACGCTATAGTCGGACAGGGTAGAACCACCTTCCATTTCTTCAGGTAGCTTAAAGTCAGTTACAGACTCACGTAGTTCAACGGCCAAGGATGATAAGTTACCAATCGCTTTCGCGGTTGCGTTGGTACCAGCGGACGTTTGAGAAGTAATCTCTTGAATGACGTTCATCGTGTTAGAGATGTGGCCAGCCGACGAGGCTTGTTGTCGAGCGGCGTTTGAGATGTTTTGAATCAACTCTGCAAGGTTTGCCGATACTGTTTCGATTTCTTCCAATGCTACACCCGCATCTTGTGCCAAGCGTGCTCCGCGGACCACCTCTGCAGTTGTTTGTTCCATCGATGTTACAGCATCGTTGGTATCATTCTGAATTGTTTTAACCAGCGCTTCAATCTGCTTCGTTGCTGTTGCAGAGCGTTCCGCAAGTCGCTGTACCTCATCCGCTACCACCGCGAAGCCTCGACCTGCGTCACCCGCCATCGATGCTTGAATAGCGGCGTTAAGTGCAAGAATGTTGGTTTGGTCAGCAATGTCGTTAATCAAGGATACGATATCACCAATCTCTTGCGAAGACTCACCCAAACGTTTAATACGTTTCGAAGTGTCTTGGATCTGCTCACGAATTGTATCCATGCCGTGAATCGTATTTTGTACCACTTTCGCACCGTTGTTTGCGATCGATACCGATCGCTCCGCAACACCCGCTGACTCAGCGGCATTTGCAGATACTTGGTCAATGGTGACCGCCATTTCATTTACAGCGGCCGATGCTCCGGCAATTTCTTGCGCCTGATGCTCAGATGCTTCGGCTAGATGTAAAGCTGTTTGCTGTGTTTCCTGTGCACCTGCGGCAACACGTTCAGACGTTTCGTTAATCCGAGACACGAGTACCCGTAGTTGGTCAATCGTGTAGTTAATGGAGTCCGCAATTGCACCGGTGAAATCTTCGGTTACTGTCGCTGTGGTCGTCAAGTCACCATCCGCAAGGTCAGCTAGCTCATCCAGTAATCGTAAAATTGCGTTCTGGTTTCGCTCGTTGGTTTCCGCTGTTACTTTTAAGCGTTTGTTGGTTGTCTGGTTGACTGCCGCACCGATAACAATCATGCAAATAAGCGTCAATAAGCCAAACACACCTAAAACTTGGAAGTTAAACGGTCGGCTACTGGGTAACCGAGCGATGCCATCAGCGAGGATACCTAAGTTTGACAGGATGTTGGGGCTTTCTTCCCCGATAGCAATAGTTGAGATTCGCGCATCATTCAATGCTGGCGTCGCATCGTAGATCTCTTTAACAGAGGTACTAACAAACTGAAACAGCTCACTAATTTCGCTCAAGCTTTCTGCGGCTTCAGGGTCGGTAATTTGGGAGATGCTCATTGCCGCATTACCGAAGCGCATGCCTTGAAGTACTTTTTCGAAAACACTGGCATCAACGTTGAAGATATCCGCCGCCTTCTCGTAACCTCGACCACCCACCAACATTTTATCGACACTTCGACCGATACGCTCTGCTCGCCAGTTTTGTCGTTGTGCGTCCGACACTTGCTCCGCAGGTGCGCCGTTTTCAAGTAAAATTTCTACGATGTTATTATGCTCAGCCTGAAGCTCTGGGAGCGATTCGTTCAGGGTGGTTGCCACATCATGCAAGAAGATAATCTTGTCTTCGTTCTCCAGAATCTTCTGCGCGCTCTCGCTCACTCGACTCCAAACACCGTTAAAAGCCGCCATTTCGCTACTCAAAACTCTACGTGTCGTATCATCACTAACACGGAGTCGCTGCCAAATATTTCCCATGCCAGCTACAACGCCTTTGAGATCTTCAAAAGCGTCTTCATCGCCTTGAGTGGCCTCTCGGGAGAGTGAAGTCAGCCGAAACGACAGTGCACGTAATTCGGCAATGTCACTAATATACTGCTGATCTCGATTGCTATCGATGACCATCTGATAAACAATAAAACTGATCATGCCTAGCAAGACAATAAAGGCCACGACTAAAGAAGCCAAGACTGGATTGGTTTTAACCCGTGAAAACAGGCTTCCGGTTTCTGATTTCATACGACGCTCCCAAGCGAGTGTATGTTTAAAACAAATTGCACAAATGCGCAGCTATATATTATGTATCTTGATTTAATATCTTGATTTATATGTACTTGTTATTTTTAGTCGGCTGCTAAAACAACAACCGCTTAAAATCTAAATGATTGCAGCATTTAGGAATTCGTCATCGTTAGCGAGTAAATCAAGGTCAAAGACACCCCAGATCTCGGCTGACGCATCCCGGTACGACCCAGTTGTATATTTTGCCAAACCATCTGGCAGCTCTTCGCTATATTTGTCATAAGTATCAGAAACGAAATGCTGCATACCATATGCGCGGTCAACAACCAAACCGCTATATAGGTTATCGTTCTCCAGTACTAATACCCGCTGTGTCTTCTTTTGATTTCCGATCTGACCGCCAACAAATTTAGCGAGATCAAATAACGGTAATAAGCGTCCACGTACATTAGAAAGGCCTATTACCCAGCGCTGCACACTAGGGAGACGAGTC
Source organism: Alteromonadaceae bacterium (assembly GCA_002746115.1). Classification (GTDB taxonomy): domain Bacteria; phylum Pseudomonadota; class Gammaproteobacteria; order Pseudomonadales; family Cellvibrionaceae. The sequence continues at coordinate 157,077 of NVXL01000002.1, read as the reverse complement.
GAAGGAGGAACCTCCATCAACTCAGTCACTTGCCCCATAGGAATAACAAAGCGATACCCCATACACGAGAACCCCACCCCACTCCAACGTGGTGCCACATCTCTCTGTGAGGGTAGACCTTTGGCAGAGCTTCGACTTAGAGCCGCCAAGTTCGATAGAGCTTTAAAAGCATTATCTGTCATGGTCGTGACTACACGCCTACTTTGGCAATGGTTGCCAACAATTCTTTTTCTTCAATAGGTTTTGTAAGGTAAGCTTTAGCGCCTTGACGCATCCCCCAAACCCGATCGGTTTCTTGATCTTTGGTGGTGACTATGATGACGGGGATGTGGGAAGTTTCGGAAGCTTTACTGAGCTGACGTGTTGCCTGAAAGCCGTTGAGGCCTGGCATTACGATATCCATAAGAACCAAATCGGGCAGTTCTTTTTTAGCTGTCTTGACGCCTTCCTCACCATTTCCAGCAGTAATCACCGTGTGGCCATTTTTTTCTAGCATGCCGGTGAGCTTGTATGTTTCAGTTGGCGAGTCGTCAACGATTAACACTTTTGCCATAAATCCCCCATTATTACTGGACGGTATCTCTGAGCTGAGTCATTGGGCGACAATGCGGCCTCCGCTATGACTCTGACCCTTTACTTATTTTATACGCAGTTTTTATACGCAATCTTTATACTTCTTAATGCATGACATAACCGCGTTGTGATTGATTAGATCACAGCTAGATTACATCGCAGTTAACTCACACGAGCCACTTTTACATGATTTTCAATTGCACCAAGCAGCTCCCCTTTACTAAAGGGCTTGGTTAAGTATTGATCTGACCCGACAATACGACCTTTCGCCTTGTCGAACAATCCATCTTTACTGGATAACATAATCACCGGTATTGACTTGAATTCACTATTGTTTTTAATAAGGGCACAGGTTTGATAGCCATCTAGGCGAGGCATCATAATATCTACAAAAATAATATCAGGTCGCGTATCGGCAATTTTTGCCAACGCATCAAAACCGTCAGTTGCAGTCACGACTGTGCAGCCCACTTTTTTCAGTAAGGTTTCAGCAGTACGACGAATAGTCTTGCTATCGTCAATTATCATAACCTTTAAATGATCTAGATTCACTTCCATAAGATAACCTTAGTTGTCTTAGTCAAAGTCTTAAAGTAACAGCCGCACAATATATCCCTATTGCTATTTTTATTGGGCATAAACGTAACTTAACACATTACATTTAAGCCAATACATCCTCATCTACCCAACATTTCGATGAAGGGTATGTGCGCCGATCACAGCCGCATAACTTTTAACATAGTTTCGCAGTATATTCTATAACTGCTTGAATAAAAAAGAAATCCATTAGATTCAAATGTTCATACTTGAACTATTGTCATACTCTGAGTACTCTTTATAATCGTTCATAATTTCGTATTTCGCCAACAAATTTCACGTATTCGGTGGGATAAAACAACAAATTACAGGATACTTCAAATATGAACCGTACTCTTGGCGTGGTAATGGATCCAATTGCAGACATCAAGTACCACAAAGATACCACTTTAGCGCTTTTGCTCGCCGCACAGCAAGCAGGGTTCACGCTCGAATACATGGAAATTGATGATCTATACCTCCTTAATGGCGAAGCAAAAGCCTCCGCTAGAAAATTACGCGTCATAGAAGATAAAAACCGATGGTACGAACTAGACGATGCCCGCGAAGTAGCACTTAAAGACATCGACGTTATGTTGATGCGAAAGGATCCTCCGTTCGACAATCAATATATCTACGCCACTTACATACTAGAAGAGGCCGAGAAATCAGGCACCTTAGTGGTTAACAAGCCCCAAAGTTTAAGAGACTGTAACGAGAAGGTATTTGCCACACAATTCCCCGAGTGCTGCCCACCAGTATTAGTCAGCCGCAAAACATCGCTATTAAAAAGCTTTCACCAAGAACATGGCGACGTTATTTTTAAACCCTTAGACGGCATGGGCGGCACAGGTATTTTTCGCTGCCGCGCAGACGACCCAAATGTTAGCGTGATAATTGAAACTCTCAGCGAGTACGGCAACAGCTTTATCATGGTACAGAAATTCATCCCAGAGATTAGCAACGGTGATAAGCGTGTATTAATGGTAAACGGCGTCCCAATCCCTTACGCACTTGCACGTATACCAGCAGAAGGGGAAACACGCGGAAACATTGCCGCAGGCGGGCGCGGGGTAGCTCAAACCTTGAGCGAACGCGACCTTTGGATCGCAGCGCAAATCGGCCCTACCTTAGTAAGGAAAGGCTTGTTTTTTGTCGGTCTTGATATTATTGGTGACTACCTCACCGAGATTAACGTCACCAGCCCCACCTGCGTGCAAGAGATCGATGCGGCCTATGACACCAAGATCGGTGCCAAACTTATGCAGGCAATTTGTGACAAACTCGCCGAAGACGAATAACGGTGGTGGTATTGAGCATTCAGCTGAGCGACAATTGCGCTCGGCTTAATGCCCTCCCAATCAGTAATCATTTGAATAATTACTTAAATCAACAATAGACATGATCTCATAATGACCACTGCCGATGACCAATGACCAAGGCGTAGCAAGCACAGAGCGACTTAGCTTTACCCTATTTCTAGCGGTGGCGGTACACGCTATTTTGATTTTTGGTATCGGCTTTAGCAGCAGCAGTGACACCAAAGTAGCGCCGACACTCAATATCACCTTAGCAACACATCAATCCAAAGTCGCACCGGAGAAAGCCAACTTTCTTGCTCAGCATGATCAGCAAGCGAGCGGCACCGCCGAAGAAATCAAAGAGCTCACGGTTAAAAAACAAGCGAAATTCAACGACATCAACGTTCGCGATGTAAGCCCCGTCGCCCAGCAAAAGCGCCAAACCGACAGCCAAGCCTCTAGCCAAGTCGTCGTTACCACTCAAAGCCGCGCTGACTTAAAAGCACAAAAGAACAAAAACGACAACGAACAACAAAACCACGAAGCACACAGCGGCGCCGAGGTTGAGATCATATTGAATCAACCAGAGTTTATGAGCTTGCGTGCCAAACTCGACAATCAAATCCAAGAGCTTGCCAGTCGCCCACGCATTCGCAGGCTGACCTCTGTCGCTACACGCGCCAGCAGCGACGCTCGATACCTAAACTCCTGGGCACAGCGTGTTGAATCTATCGGTAATGCCCATTTCCCTAAAGCCGCATTGGAAAACGAAATATACGGCAACCTGCGCTTGGCTGTTTTACTGGCAAGTAACGGTACCGTTGAGCATATTGAAATTACTCAATCGTCTGGGTTTAGTATTCTTGATACGGCGGCTATTCAGATTGTTAAGCTCGCATCGCCTTTTAAGCCCTTACCCAAAGAAGTGCTTAAAGACGCCGACAAGCTGGAGATCATACGCACCTGGCGATTCGAGATCACAGGCTTAACCACTGACTAGTAAGGCTTACATTAAACACGCGATAAGCACTAGCACCGCTGCTGAACGTGACGACAGAGGATGGCAACTCAGGCAAAAGCTAAGAAAAGGCTTGTTTTATTATCTAAAGCCTTTAATACTTAGACTATGACTGAACTGGATCCAACACCGTCGAGCGGCGACAATCTTAGCGGACATTTCCTTATCGCTATGCCAAATCTTGTCGACTCCATTTTTTCACACTCAGTCACTTACATCTGCGACCATAACGAGCATGGCGCCATGGGAATTGTGATTAATCAAACCCTCGAAGCCACCTATGACGATGTGTTTAAACAGCTCTCACTCGACCCGGCTGCGCAAGTAAACACAGATACGCCAGTGCTTGCTGGCGGCCCGGTCAACCCTCAACAAGGCTTTGTATTGCACCGTAATGAAGGCAAGTGGGACTCCACCTTGCAGGTATCCGAAGAGATATGCCTCACGACATCGCGTGACATTGTTGCGGCGCTCGCCAATGATTGCGCCCCTGCAGGAGCACAGTTTGCACTAGGCTACGCGGGCTGGTCCGCAGGACAACTTGAGGAAGAGCTATCCGCCAATAGCTGGCTTACCGTCCCGGCAAACTCAAGTATTATTTTTGACACGCCAGTGCAAGAACGCTGGAATGCGGCCTCAAAACATATAGGCGTCGATCTTAACCTGATCTGCTCCCAAGCAGGCCACGCATAACTATCCTTGCCAAGCGCGTATTCACCCACATATTATTTACCCTCAAACCATTACCTACCTTAGTGCGCCCCTCATGTCATCAATTTTAGCCTTTGATTTTGGCACCAAAAATATTGGTATTGCCGCAGGAAACAGCTCAACCCAGCTGGCCGATGAATTACGCCCGATTAAAGCCAAAGAAGGCATCCCCAACTGGCAAGAAATAGAGCAACTGCTAAACGAATGGCAAACCAAGACCGTAGTCGTGGGTTTGCCTTTTAATATGGATGGCAGTGAAATGGAGATGACTAGGCGAGCGCGAAAATTTGGCAATCGCTTACACGCACGCTTCGCCTGTGAATTACACTTCTTTGATGAGCGCTTAACCACCAAAGAAGCCAAAGTTATCGCAGAGGAAAGGCTGCAAGCAAACTCGAACCCGGGACACATGAAGCGACGTAAAACACCAAAGGAAAGCCCAGTAGACTCTATTGCAGCACGGCTAATACTGGAGAGTTGGTGGCGCCAACTGACGCCACCGGAAGAATAGCTTAGAAGCGACTATTACGATCATCAGGCTGAATCGATAACTCGTCCGCTGCATTAGAAAGGTAACTGGCATCACTTTCAGAGCTTAGCTTAATCATCAAGCGAAGGTCATTAGTCGAATCCGCATGCGCCAAAGCGTCCTCATAAGTAATCTCACCTGCATCGTATAGGTCATACAAGGCCTGATCAAAGGTTTGCATACCAAGCTCTGTCGATTTTTTCATCAACGCTTTTAGCTCATGCACGTCACCTTTACGAATAAGATCGGACGCTAAAGGCGTATTAAGCAGCACCTCCAAACAAGCACGGCGACCATTACCGTCTGGTGTCGGGATCAATTGCTGCGCAACAATACCTTTCAAGTTAAGCGACAGATCCATCCATAGCTGCGAATGACGATCGGCAGGGAAGAAATGAATAATCCGATCTAAAGCTTGGTTGGCGTTATTGGCGTGCAAAGTACAAAGACATAAGTGTCCTGTCTCAGCAAAAGCAATAGCATGCTCCATAGTGTCCCGCGTACGAACCTCACCAATCAAAATCACATCAGGCGCCTGACGCAAAGTGTTCTTAAGAGCAACCTCAAACGACTCGGTATCGATTCCCACTTCGCGCTGAGTAATAACGCAGCCTTTATGCTGATGAATAAATTCAATGGGGTCTTCTATCGAAATAATATGCCCTTTAGAATTACGATTGCGATGCCCAATCATCGCCGCCAGTGACGTCGATTTACCAGCACCAGTTGCACCAACAAAGATAACCAAACCACGCTTAGCCATCGCCAACTCTTTGATCACTTCAGGTAAGCCAAGCTCATCTGGGTCTGGAATCTTAGTTTCGATACGACGCAAAACCATTCCGGCTAAGTTACGCTGAAAAAAAGCGCTTGCCCTAAAACGACCAACACCACGCGCACTAACGGCGAAATTAAGCTCCCGCGTCTCCATAAACTCTTTGCGTTGCTTTTCATTCATCACGCTCAAACACAGCTCACGTGTTTTTTCCGGCGACAAGGGCGTCGTGGTCACAGGTACGACTTTACCGTGCAATTTTATTGAAGGAGGAATGCCCGCCGTGATAAATAAATCCGAAGCCCCTTTGTCGACCATTAACACCAATAATTTGTCCAAGTCCATGCCAAGGATCTCCGCTAGGTTATCAATATAAAAATAAAAATAGGTTAAAAGTTGTCCGGCATTTTTGCCTTCTCACGTGCAGTTTCACGCGTAATAACGCGCCGGTCTACCAAATCCGCCAAACACTGATCCAGCGTCTGCATACCAAGTGCAGCCCCCGTTTGCATGGCTGAATACATCTGCGCGACCTTATCTTCCCGTATTAGGTTACGGATCGCAGGTGTGCCTCGCATGATTTCATGTGCAGCGACTCGACCACCACCATTTTTTTTCATTAAAGTTTGCGAAACAACCGCTTGCAGCGACTCTGACAACATCGAGCGTACCATCGCTTTCTCACTAGCAGGAAATACATCCACCACCCTATCAACAGTTTTAGCAGCAGAGGTCGTATGCAAAGTACCAAATACCAAATGCCCTGTTTCTGCGGCGGTGAGTGCTAAGCGTATAGTCTCAAGGTCACGCAGCTCACCCACTAGAATAATATCAGGATCTTCTCGCAAGGCAGAGCGCAAGGCTTCAGAAAAACCAAGCGTATCACGGTGAACTTCACGCTGGTTCACCAAACATTTTTTACTCTCGTGTACAAATTCGATTGGATCCTCAATGGTTAAAATATGCTCATATTTATTATCATTAATGTAATCGACCATAGCCGCCAAGGTCGTTGATTTACCGGAACCTGTCGGCCCCGTCACCAAACACAAACCACGCGACACGGAAGAGATGTCTCGGAAAACCTGCCCCATCCCCAACTCATCCATGGTTAACACCTTGGCCGGAATAGTACGAAACACCGCAGCCGCGCCGCGATTCTGGTTAAACGCGTTCACACGGAAGCGTGCAACGCCTGGAACCTCAAACGAGAAGTCGGTCTCTAAAAACTCTTCAAAGTCCTTGCGTTGTTTATCGTTCATAATTTCATAAATTAAACTATGAACCTCCTTATGTTCCATCGGTGGCAAATTAATCCGCCTGACATCACCATCAACCCGAATCATCGGCGGTAAGCCACTGGATAAATGCAGATCCGATGCCCCTTGTTTGGCAGAAAAAGCTAACAGTTCAGTAATATCCATCGCTTGAGCCTTCTAAAGTAGGTATGTTTGCCTCAAAATATAACCCCATTTCTCTACAAAGTGAGAACTATTGGTAAGTATATGCATAACATTCCAAACAAACTAACAGAAGTTAAACTGCGAATAGCCAATTCTGCGAATAAGTGCCAGCGCAACCCGGACGAAATTACGCTTCTCGCCGTTAGCAAAAGACAATCTAGCGATAAAATCGCCACAGCGTTTGAATCCGGCCAACAGGCCTTTGGCGAAAACTATTTACAAGAAGCGCTGGAAAAAATAGAAGCCCTAAGCGCGCTAGCCATTGAATGGCACTTTATTGGCCCCATTCAAGCTAATAAGACGCGAGCAATTGCGAACCACTTTGACTGGGTACATTCAATTGACCGCTTAAAAGTCGCGACCCGTCTTAATGAGCAGCGGCCAATAACGCTGCCTAAATTAAACGTTTGCATCCAAGTTAACATCGACAACGAAGCGAGCAAATCTGGGGTAGCCCCTGCGGACGTCCCAGCATTAGTGAAACAAGTGCAATCTATGGAGCGCTTATGCTTGCGCGGACTCATGGCAATTCCTCAACAGCAAGCTGTAGATGATATAGGTGTAGGTGCCGTAGGTAATAACAAACATCGCAACGCTTTTGCCACTATGCATACGCTGTTTACTGAAATGCAAACACAATTTCCAGCAAGCTTCGATACGCTATCTATGGGAATGTCGGGTGACTTAGAACAAGCTGTAAATCATGGCAGCACTATGGTTCGAATTGGTAGCGACATTTTTGGCGTCAGGACATAGTTTGGTGCCACAATTCTTGTGCCACAGTATAGAAAGCCCCGTGCGTAAGCAGCGTTTATGTTTATAATGGCGGCTAATTGCGGCAACATTCATCACGGGTGAACATTTTGCAAAAGAAATCTCTTTACGACAACAAAATTGCGTTTATTGGCGCAGGCAACATGGCCAGCTGCATCCTTGGAGGTTTGGTCAAACAAGGCTTTCCCGCCAACAACATCTATGTCAGTGCCCCGGACCAACCTCAGCTCGACGCGCTTGAAAAAAAATACCAAGTACGTACTAGCGCCGATAACGCCGCTTGTGCAGGCGACGCTGACATCTTAGTGCTTGCCGTCAAGCCTCAGATCCTATCCAAAGTATGCCTGCGACTGAGTGAGCACCTCAGCCCCGGGACATTGGTAATCTCTGTTGCCGCAGGCATCGATTGCGAGAGCATTTCCGGCTGGCTCAATGACCATCAAGCCATCGTGCGCTGTATGCCTAATACGCCAGCGCTAGTACAAGAAGGCGCCAGCGGCTTATTTGCTACAGATGCCGTCTCTGAAACACAGCGCCAAAACGCCGCTGCGATTATGGCAAGCGTCGGCAAGGTTTGCTGGATCGAAGACGAGCAACTAATGCACCCCATCACGGCTTTATCGGGCAGTGGCCCCGCGTATTTCTTCTTGTTTATCGAGTCAATGATAGAAACCGCAGTCAAGCAGGGTTTAGACCCCATAATGGCACGCACGCTTGCGATTCAAACAGCCCTTGGTGCAGCCACGCTCGCAGGCCAAAGTGATGTCGATGTAGCAGAGCTTCGTCGGCGAGTCACATCACCCAATGGCACTACTGAGCAAGCCATTGCAACCTTTGAGGCCAAGCAATTACGCGGCACAGTAGAAGCCGCTATGGAAGCCTGCTCTAAGCGTAGCCAGGAGCTGGCTCTTGAAGCCAAAGCGGTGACAGCACCTAAGTAAGCGGCTGTCACGATAAAACGCTACCTAGCCTAAGCAAGTAGGCGGTTACTTAAGCAATCCACACAAATAAACCATACCTGAGTCAACTATGAACCCTTTTGTCAGTACCCTGATTTACGTTATTGATACACTCGGTGGCTTATTTTTACTATTTGTCATTTTACGTTTTTTACTTCAACTGGCTCGTGCAGACTTCTACAACCCACTCTCCCAAGCGATTGTAAAAGTCACGAACCCATTAATCATTCCTCTACGCAAGGTCATTCCTGGCGTTTTTGGTGTTGATTTGGCCGCGGTTGTATTAGCGCTCGTCGTGCAAATGTTGATAGGAGAACTAATCGGATTCATCTCTATCCAAGAGCTAATTAACCCGCTGCCACTATTGCTCTTCAGTGTGCTTGGCACAATTAAAGTCGTCACCTATATCGGAATTGCCTGCATCGTCGTGCTCGTCATTTCCAGTTTTGTTGCGCCTAACAGCTCGCACCCTATTATTACCTTGAGCCGTCAACTATTAGACCCAATTATTCGCCCTGTTCAACGAGTCATTCCCCCTATGGGCGGATTAGACTTCTCTGTGTTATTTGTAGGCTTGGGGATTAACGTGCTCCAGCAGTTAATTAATGCGACCCGAATTACAATCGACTCGCAAGGTATAGCCGCGCTCGTTATAGGCTTTTAATCAAGCGACACTAGGTATCACTCAAACAATTATATGTCCAACGCACTCCCAGAAGACTCTGTAGGTATAGTCACCTGCAAGACAATTAGTTTTGACGAACCTTTACGTCTGGCTTGCGGGCGCGTACTAAAACAGTACGAATTGATGATCGAAACCTACGGCACCCTCAATGCCGCTAAAGATAATGCCATCTTAATTTGCCATGCCCTCTCGGGCGACCATCACGCCGCCGGAAAATACCACCCTGATGATAAAAAACCCGGCTGGTGGGATCACTACATCGGCCCCGGTAAACCGATGGATACCAATAAATTCTTTATTGTCTCCATCAATAACTTAGGTGGCTGCCACGGATCTACAGGACCAGCCTCGATCAACCCTGAAAATAATGAACCATGGGGAGCAGATTTCCCTAACTTACGCGTACGTGACTGGGTAAACACCCAAGTGCGTGTTAGCGACTATTTAGAAATTGAGCAATGGGCAGCTGTTGTTGGTGGCAGTCTAGGCGGTATGCAAGCGATGCGCTGGTCGCTCGAATACCCTGAGCGCCTAAGGCACTGCATCGTCATTGCCTCCGCCATGAAGCTAACAGCTCAGAATATCGCCTTCAACGAAACCGCAAGACGAGCAATTATTGCCGATCCAAAGTTCTGTGATGGCAATTATCTTGCCCATCAAACGATCCCTAAGGACGGTTTATCCGTTGCCCGTATGATCGGCCATATTACCTATTTATCCGGTGGTGGTATGGGTGAGAAATTCGGTAGAGACTTACGCTCCGGCAGTTTCAAACAAGGCATTGAGGAGCCAGTCGAGTTTCAAATCGAAAGTTACCTACGCTACAAAGGAGAGAGCTTCTCCAAAACCTTTGATGCGAATACTTATATATTGATGACGCGCGCACTGGATTATTTTGACTTAGCTCGCGAATACGATCACGACCCCGCGCGAGCTTTTAGTCATGCCCTGTGTAAATTTTTGGTGATCTCATTTACTTCGGACTGGCGCTTTGCCCCTGAGCGCTCGCAGGAGATTGTCAATGCTATGATTAAAGCCGATCAGGATGTGGTATATGCTGAAATCGAATCTGACTATGGTCACGACGCCTTTTTGGTGCCGAATCAAACCCGCTACATCGACCTATTTAGTGCGTATATGAATAAAATTGAGGTAAGGTCTTAATGCGCATTGATCACGCCATTATTGAAAATTGGGTTAAGCCCAACACCCGCGTACTTGACCTTGGCTGTGGTGACGGCACCTTATTAAAAAACCTACAACAAAGCAAAGCCGTACATGGTTATGGCCTAGAGATTAACTCTGAAAATATTTTGCGTTGCGTTGCCAATGGCGTCAACATTGTTGAGCAGAATATTGACGAAGGTCTTAGCAATTTCGATGATCAAAGCTTTGACACCGTCATCATGTCGCAAACTATCCAAACCATGCAGCACCCGGATAAAACGCTGCTAGAGATGTTGCGCGTCGGGAAAGAGTGCATCGTCACCTTCCCAAACTTTGGCCATTGGCGAGCGCGTTTCAGCATTGGTATTTGGGGTCAGATGCCCGTATCTGAGCACCTCCCCTTTGAGTGGTTCAGTACACCCAACATCCACTTTTGTACCTTTCGGGACTTTGACGTGTTATGTAAAGCACTGCACTTAAATGTGCTTAATCGAGAAGTGGTATGCCGGCGCTCCGTCTCACAGTTATTGCAGTATTGGCACCCAAACTTGTTTGGCGAGACTGCGTTATACCGCCTAGTAAAAGCATAAACATCAAGGTCAAATCTCGCTGCATTACGAGTATAAACACACGCACTAGCTCATTAACTTAATTTAATTTTACAAAAGAACTCCGACACATCATGCAAAAGCACAAATTCAAACATACCCTACTCAGTCTCGCACTACTACTATGCTCTCTCACAGCCTTGGCAACTGACAAGCCCAATCAAACTGATTTTGAGCGCTATACGGTACGCCACGTGATTTTTAACAGCACGTTCATCTTGCCGGAGATTGCCCGTAGCTACGGAATAAAACGCAGTAAATATGAATCGCTTATTAACGTCTCAGTCAGCGAACTAGGTCAATCAGGCGGACTAGCGGTCAAATTGTCTGGCACCTCTCGCAACCTATTACAGCAGCAAAAAGTGCTTGAGTTCATTGAAATCAAAGAGCAAGGTACGACCTATTACCTCGCTCCTATAAAAATCTCAGGCGAAGAGATCTTACACCTGCACCTCTCAGTAGTACCCGAGGGCGAGCAAGCCCCCCTAGAAGTTAAATTCAGCCAAAAAGTGTATTCAGACTAATGACTCACTCCCTTGTCATCGCTAGCGGCAACGCCGGTAAACTACGCGAATTCAAACGACTTTTCCAAAGCACAGGCTTAGAAGTTAAAGCTCAATCAGAGTTCAGCGTCCCTGAGGTCGCGGAAACAGGGTTGACCTTTGCAGAGAACGCCATAATAAAAGCCCGTCATGCAAGTAAGATCTGTGAGCTTCCCGCAATTTCAGATGACTCTGGCATTGAAGTCGACGCCCTCAAAGGCGCGCCGGGGATTTATTCCGCACGATACTCAGAACTTGGCGGCGATAAGGCTAACAACACCAAACTAGTCGAAGCATTAAAAGGGCTGCCAAAAGAAGAGCGTCGAGCTCGTTACCAATGCGTATTGGTTTTTATGCGTCACGCACTCGACCCAACTCCAATTATTGCTCAAGGAAGCTGGGAAGGTTACATACTAGAGCAAGCACAGGGTGAAAACGGCTTCGGTTACGACCCCTTGTTTTGGGTGCCAACACACGAGTGCAGCAGTGCTCAACTGGCTCCGGAAGTCAAAAATGGCATTAGCCACCGCGCGGTGGCCATGGCCGAGTTAACTCGATTATTACGCCAACAGCAGCCTGAGTTATTTAAGCCATAGCTATTTAACCCGTAGCTATTTAACCAATAGTTATTCAGCAAGCAGCAATTCAACAACCCGCTCGTCAACCGCTAACGCACTAGGTTACACTTGCCAACAATACTTCCGCCCCTATCTGTTTACGTACACATCCCCTGGTGTGTACGTAAGTGTCCGTATTGCGATTTCAACTCACACACCAGCCCAACGCAATTACCCGTCGAGGCTTACCTTAAATGCTTGATTGAGGACTTACGTCAGGATAAAGCCCTAGCTCAAGGGCGCCGTGTGGAATCCATTTTTTTTGGCGGAGGCACACCTAGCCTTTTCCCGCATGCGGCAATTGCTGAGATCATAGAAGCGATAGACACCCATATCGGTATTAAAACACAGGCCGAGATCACCCTAGAAGCAAACCCGGGTACAGCAGAACAAGGGAATTTTGGCGGCTTTAAAAGCGCAGGTATTAACCGCATATCGCTCGGCGTACAGAGCTTTAATGACCAACGCCTAAAAACACTTGGGCGAATACACAACAGCGCTGACGTCACCGTTGCTTGGAAAATGCTAGAAAAATCAGGCATTGACAATATCAATATCGACCTAATGCACGGTCTACCAGGGCAAACTGACGAGGAAGCAACAGACGATCTCGACCAGGCATTACAGTTCCACCCTCAGCATATTTCTTGGTACCAACTGACAATCGAGAAAAATACAGCCTTCTATTCCGCACCACCTTCGCTGCCAGATGAAGACGCGCTCATCAATATACAAGACCAAGGGCACGCGTATTTACTTAGTAAAGGGTTTGAACAATACGAAGTGTCCGCTTACAGTTTGCCGTTACGTAAAAGCGCCCATAATATGAACTATTGGCGCTTTGGCGATTATCTCGCTCTCGGCGCTGGCGCCCACGGCAAAATTACCCAAGCCGACACAGGTCTTATACAGCGTTACCGTAAAACACGCCAACCTGACGACTACATGGACAAGACTAAAAATTACACCGCTCATAACGAAGCCATCGCCAAAGAGCAGCTCCCTTTAGAGTTTATGATGAATGCGATGCGCCTAACTCAAGGGGTTCAGGTTGAAGACTTTGAGCGGCACACAGGCTTGGAATTAGCCTCCATTTCCCCCACACTGAATACGCTCCAAAACAGGGGCCTGATAGAAATCGATCAATCATTAATAAAGCCAAGCCCAACCGGACAGCGCTTTTTAAACAACTTACTCGAAGCCTTCATCACTCCAAGATAGAATTCCGCCGACTAAAGCATTTTAAGCGACGAACACCTCTTCTTAAGCTGCTACACTATAATGATAGTGTTACGCCTCGCATGCGCTCACACTAATATCTAAACAGGGTAATTAGATAGAAGGGTGTGCCCTCTATAAAAAGTCTTTAGTGCGCTAGGCATTCTTATGCCGGGGGTAGATGGCTAAAACACGTTGTACGCAAACCGGAGGTTCATGATCGACAGTATCGATCTATTAGCTCGTATATTAAGCTGTTAATAGCTGTTGATAAATCAACCATTATGCTTAACCCTGTTATCCAATATATAAGCCGACTGAGTATTTCTCAAAAGCTAAACTGCATCTTTATACTGTTTAGCGCGACTATTATCGTGCTAAATATTATCTCCAGCAGCCTCCAGCTTTCATATACTCGGCAACAAGTTCAAGTCACTAAGTCTGACGTTCTCGCGGCAACCTACAGCCAAGCACTGCAAAGCGCGATTGAGTCCGGGGACGAAAGAACCACCTATTCGATACTTGAACAACTCATCAATGCTCCCGATGTACTCCAACTTCGACTCGAAGTCGTATCAGAGACTCATCCAAAAAACTACGTTGAGCGCGCTGAGCAAGCCTCTAAACAAAACAAAGCGATTAGCTTCAAAAAACGCTATAACATTCCATATTCTGAATTAAGCCTCAAGAACGATAGCGCTCAAAGCGATATATTACTTGAGATGGTCATAGCTAAGGCAGAACTTAACCGAGCCAGTATATTTAATTTTATAATTAACATATTGATTAATATCACAATTGTAACTGGGGCGACTATCGGTGCCGCTTTTATTTTTAAACGAATATTGCTCGATAAATTAAAAGTCATTTCAGAAAATGCTGTTTCATACCTACCGAAAGAACACATTCAAAACCACGAACCTAAAGGCTGTTGGCCACTTAATAACACCAACGAGCTTTGTCATATTGAAAAAGCGCTCACTTACCAACACACCCTAATTACCAATAATCAGGACAAAATTGACACCTACGAGACAGCCCTTCAAAGCGAAAAAAACCTACAGCTAGAAACTGTGCGCCTGGTTGAAGAAGCCAAAGCGGCCAATAAAGCCAAAAGCGAATTCATTGCAACAATGAGCCATGAAATTCGCACACCGATGAATGGCGTTGTCGGGATGGTCGAAATGCTGCGAGACACGCCCTTAAATGCGAACCAAATGCACTACCTTGACATACTGTATCGCTCTGGAGAGTCGCTGCTCGACATCATCAACGACATCCTCGACTACTCCAAAATCGAAGCGGGCAAAATGCTTCTTGAAGAGTTTGATTTCAACCTTGAAGAGCTCATCGACGATTGCTTACAGCTGTTTAGTGCCAACTCGGGAAACCGCGATATTGAATTGCTCAGTAGCTTGGAACCTGACACCCCAACGAAAGTTATTGGTGATCCGACCCGCTTGCGCCAAGTCATCGTTAATTTAATCGGTAACGCTTTTAAGTTCACCTCAACGGGCTTCGTCTACTTGGCGGTCAAGCTCGATCAACCCATGGATGGAAGCGGTAATATAAAACTGCATTTTGCCATCCAAGACAGCGGTATCGGGATATCCCAAAATGACCAAATACGCCTTTTCGAAGCCTTCCGGCAAGCTGACAGCTCCACCACTCGCAAGTTTGGCGGTACCGGCTTAGGGCTTGCGATATGCAAACAACTTGTCGAACTAATGGGCGGAAAAATAGGGGTTGTTAGCGAACAAAATGAAGGTTCTGTGTTTTGGTTTACCTGTGAACTAACAGTTAATGGCTCAATGGCTCCGAGCACAAGCCTTGCCCTATCCAACAAAAAACTCCTGGCGGTTGGCCAAACCCCAATTATGCTCAAAGCACTGAGCCGCCAATGCCCCGGCTGGAACCTCAAAATTACGGAAGTTGATAGCCTTAAGCACCTCAAAGAGACCCTTCAAGCCGAAAAAGAAAAGTCCGTTAATTTCTTTTTAATCAATCACGACCCCGAGATTGTCGATGGCTTTGTCGCTGCGAAACTCATTCGCTCACTTAGACGCTATCGCACTGCGACCATTTTGCTGCTCACCAACAAACAAAGCTCCTCGTTCACAAGCAGTCAATTGTCACTAATTACAACCGTGTTAGCGCGCCCAATTTCAATGCGTGGCCTTAAGCATACCCTGATGTCTCACGGCACAGGCACCCACCTCAACCCACTACTCCCCAACTCGGCGCTGGTAAAACAAAGCCATGTCGACCTCAAGGTATTAGTGGCTGAGGACAACGCAGTGAACCGTATGGTTATCGAAGGCCTACTAGGGAAATTTGATATTGTTCCTGAGTTTGCAGAAAACGGACAAATTGCCGTCGACAAAGTCTCCACCATCGACGCCCAGTACGATCTGATTTTGATGGACTGTGAAATGCCAGAACTCGACGGCTTTGAAGCAACACTGCAAATTCGTCAAATGGAAAAAAACAAAGCTATCACGCCAATTCCGATTATTGCATTGACTGCACACGTCGAAGCAGATCACCGCCAACGAGTTTTCGACTGCGGCATGAACCACTTTTTAAGTAAACCGGTGACCACTGAAAAACTCAGCGAAGCCTTAACTTCCGTGGGATTAATTCCAAGCTAATAGCTACTCGCTAATTATTACCTTGCCACTCAAATCCTTCGAACGACCCTGTAGGTTAACCGGAAACTAACGCAAGCGATGTACAATACGACACAAGGCATACATCAGGCTATTTATGCGCCCATGCGCGCCATGCGTTTCAAACATATCATCAAAACTCTGCAACACTCGCTTGAGCAATGCCAATACTCGCCAACAGATAACACATTCACAACACGCTAGAACATGATCGCCAATCGGTAGGCGGCAAGGGGATTCACCTTCAATGACCACAGTCAGTAACGACAACACAGTGCCTGAGAAGCTAGCACTAGATAACCCTGCGTACTACATCAACCGGGAACTCAGCAACCTCGCCTTCAACGCCAGAGTTTTAGCGCAAGCGCTAGACGAAGAGCACCCGCTGCTGGAACGACTAAAATTTTTATTAATATTCAGCTCCAATCTCGACGAGTTTTTTGAGATTCGAGTCGCAGGCTTAATGCAGAGCATCCAAATTGGCCGTGAAACCACAGGCCCCGATGGCATTCACCCAAATATCGTCCTACGCGAAGTCAGCAAAATATGCCACGAGACCGTCACCAAGCAATACGAGGTTCTCAACAACATACTCATGCCCGCACTTGAGCACGAGGGCATCCGTTTTTTACGGCGCAATAAGTGGACAAAAGCGCAATCAAAATGGGTTAAAGACTACGTTAATCGCGAAATTCTCCCCATCGCCAGCCCCATCGGAATCGACCCGGCCCACCCCTTCCCTCGCCTGGTAAACAAAAGCCTCAATTTTATTGTGAAACTTGAGGGAACCGACGCCTTTGGCCGCAACCTAAATTACGCGATATTACCGGCTCCACGCTCACTGCCACGTCTAATCGAGTTACCCCCAGAGCTTGGCGAGCCGGGTAAGAATTTTATTTTCCTTTCCTCGATGATTCATGCTCACGCAGACCGCTTATTTCCGGGTATGAAAGTACAGGGCTGTTACCAATTCCGTATTACACGTAATGCGGATCTCGATGTCGATACCGAAGGCATCGACGATCTTGCTCGTGCACTGCGAGGCGAGCTACACTCCCGTCGTTTTGGCACCGCTGTAAGATTAGAAGTGGCCGATAACTGCCCCGAGCCGCTGACGGACTTTTTATTAAAAGAGGTCGGGTTAACCGAAACTGAGTTATATCGTGTGAACGGGCCGGTTAATTTAAAGCGCCTATTTCGAGTCCCCGCCATTGTTAAACGTCCGGACTTAGAATACCCGCCGATGACGCCTAAAATACCAAAAGGCCTCACACGTAAAGACAATATCTTTGATGCAATTGAGCGTAAAGACTTTTTATTACACCACCCTTTTGAGTCCTTTGCTCCGGTAACACAGCTTCTCAAGCAAGCCGCGAAAGACCCCGAAGTTGTCGCGATCAAGCAAACCCTATACCGCGCAGGCACCAACTCAGCGATTGTCGAAGCGCTCATTGACGCCGCACGTAACAACAAAGAAGTCACTGTAGTAGTTGAGCTTCGCGCACGCTTTGATGAAGAAGAAAACCTAGAGCTAGCTAGCCGCCTCCAAGAGGCGGGAGCCGTCGTCGTTTATGGCGTAGTGGGCTATAAAACTCACGCCAAAATGATTCTTATCGTGAAAAAAGAAAAAAGCAGCGGCAAGCTCAAACGCTACATTCACTTAGGCACCGGTAATTATCACGCAGGCAATGCCCGCGCCTACACCGATTACTCACTCCTAACAGCCGACCCAGTTATGGGGGAGGATGTTCATCGCGTTTTCCAACAACTCACCGGCATGGGGCAAACGGAACGAATGTATAAGCTCTTGCACGCGCCGTTTACACTTAAGCGCCAGCTCATTCGCTTAATCGAGGGTGAAATCAAGGCTCAAAATGACGGCAGCAAGGGTCATATCATACTCAAATGTAATGGTCTGACCGAGCCAAAATTGATCCAAGCCCTTTATAAAGCCTCGCAAAGCGGTGTTAGGATTGACCTTATCGTACGCGGCATGTGTGGCTTGCGCCCAGGCATCCCGGGAGTATCCGAAACCATTCGCGTAATCTCTGTTCTCGGGCGGTTTCTAGAACATACTCGGGTTTATTATTTTAAACACGGCCCAAATAAGCTCTATTGTGCCAGCGCCGATTTAATGGAACGCAACCTCAACCGCCGCGTTGAAACCTGCTTCCCTGTGGATCAACCATCGCTCGCTCAGCGCGTTTATGAAGAACTGATGCTGTACGTTAACGACACAAAACAAACATGGCTACTGCAAGAAGACGGCAACTACCAACACCTCTCTGAGGAAGGTGCACAAGGCGTGCAAAGTGAGCTTCTTACACGACTATCATCGTGAATCAAAATCGACCAACAATATCGCCCTACAAATTAGTCGAATGATTCACACTTGAAAAAAAACAAAGCGCCCTGATTATGTATAGCATTGCCATGATCGTAAATGAAATAGAGTATCTTATTTAGGGTCATTGAGTTCGCATGGGTATTGTAACTATCGGTATCTGTACTTATCATTACTGCAAATGAATTTTGGGATTGGAGATTTTGTTATGAGTGAAGCTATCGTAAGTGTTGGCGACGCCAGCTTTGAAAAAGATGTATTAGGTGCAGAAGGCGCAGTATTAGTCGATTTTTGGGCGGCATGGTGTGGCCCATGTAAAATGATTGCACCTATACTCGACGAGCTCGCGGGCGAATACGGCAGCAAGGTTAAAATCTGCAAAATGGATGTCGACGGCAACCCCGAAACACCCGCAAAATTCAACATTCGTGGCATCCCCACCCTGATGTTATTTAAAGATGGTCACGCTGTTGGCACTAAAGTTGGCGCATTGTCAAAAGCACAGCTCAAAGACTTTATTGACAGCGGCTTATAGTCAACGATTTAAAGCAATATAAAATATGTCGCTAGCACACACGCTAGCGATTCTATTTACACTACGTAATTTGCACTAAACAGCAGTATCTATAATGCGAACAGCGCATGACAGATACTCAGTAAAGTAAAGCTTTTCATATTGACGCGGCTCCTATTTGCACAAGCACATGATTACCGCTATACTGCATTCAATCATACGATTCGCACTTCCGTTTTACCTTTCCCCGCGGGCATTCATACGCAGACGTTTAAACGGAGCGGTCTATAAGAATTTTGGAGCTTCGGTCATTTGACCTGCAAGCATAGGCTAAAATTAAGTCAGCCACTCTTCACAACTAATCACTCGTCGAACTATTCAAGCGAAAATTTACTTTGCACGCACATACGTTCTCTGAACAGCTACTCATTAATTCGGCTAAATAATTCCACGCACCCGTGGCCCGAAGGAAAATAACAGGCATATGAATCTCACCGATCTTAAAACCAAACCCATTGAAGAGCTTATCGATATTGCTAATGAAATGGGCATGGAAAATTTAGCTCGTTCACGCAAACAAGACGTCATCTTCAACATTCTGAAAAAGCACGCTCGTAGCGGCGAAGATATTTACGGAGACGGCGTACTCGAAATACTTCAAGACGGCTTTGGCTTTTTACGATCAGCTGACTCCTCCTACCTTGCAGGCCCCGACGACATTTATGTCTCGCCTAGCCAAATACGGCGCTTTAATCTCAGAACTGGCGATACTATCGCCGGCAAGATTCGACCTCCAAAAGAAGGTGAGCGTTATTTCGCCATGCTTAAGGTTAGCGAAATTAATTTCGACAAGCCTGAAAGCTCACGCAACAAAATACTTTTCGAGAACCTCACGCCTTTATTTCCAACTCAGCGCATGACGCTAGAAGCGGGCAACGGCTCCTCTGAAGATTTGACTGGCCGTGTTATCGATTTAACCTCTCCTATCGGTAAAGGCCAACGCGGCTTAATTGTTGCTCCCCCGAAAGCGGGTAAAACGATTATGATGCAGAATATTGCCCAAGCGATTACTCGTAACAATCCAGAGTGTCATCTAATTGTATTGCTAATTGATGAACGCCCAGAAGAAGTAACCGAAATGCAGCGCTCAGTGCGCGGCGAAGTAGTTGCCTCCACCTTTGATGAACCACCTGCACGTCACGTACAAGTGGCCGAAATGGTAATCGAACGCGCCAAGCGACTTGCTGAGCATAAGCGTGACGTTGTCATTTTGCTTGACTCCATTACCCGACTCGCACGTGCCTACAACACCGTTATTCCTTCATCAGGCAAGGTATTAACCGGTGGTGTCGATGCGCACGCACTCGAAAGACCAAAGCGTTTCTTCGGTGCTGCACGAAACATCGAAGAAGGCGGAAGCTTATCCATTATAGCAACAGCTCTAATCGATACCGGTTCCAAAATGGATGAAGTCATTTACGAAGAATTTAAAGGTACTGGTAACCTTGAATTACACCTCGACCGGAAAATTGCCGAAAGACGTGTTTACCCAGCTATTAATGTTCGACGCTCCGGCACTCGACGTGAAGATCTTCTAATGAAAGAAGACGAGCTGTCACGGGTATGGATCTTAAGAAAAATATTGCACGCGATGGAAGATACGGCTGCAACAGAATTCTTACTCGACAAAATTAAAGACTTCAAAACGAATGATGAATTCTTTCTTTCAATGAAATCGAAATAAACAATCTAACCTGTTTATTAAACCCGCTTAACTTAGTGCCCTGACTAATGAAATTTAAAGATCTTCGCGACTTTATTTCCCTGCTTGAAAAGAAAGGGCTTCTAAAACGCATCCAACAAGAGGTTAGCTGCGAATTAGAAATAACAGAAATATGTGACCGCACACTACGTAAAGGCGGTCCGGCTTTACTGTTTGAAAACGTTGAAGGCTACGACATTCCAGTCCTAGCCAATCTATTCGGTACCCCTGAGCGTGTCGCACTCGGCATGGGACAAGAAAGCACAGACTCGTTAAGAGAAGTCGGTGAACTACTCGCCTTTCTAAAAGAACCCGAACCTCCCGAGAGTTTAAGAGACGCTTGGAGCAAATTACCTGTATTTAAACAGGTTTTAAATATGACGCCCAAGAAAGTTTCGCGCGCCGTATGCCAGCAAATTCTCATCGAAGCCAATCAAGTAGATTTACATAAAATCCCAATACAAACCTGCTGGCCCGGTGATGTAGCACCTCTGGTCACATGGCCTCTCGTCATCACAAAAGGTCCAAATAAAAAACGCCAAAACCTCGGAATTTACCGCATGCAATTGATCGACCGTAATAAGTTGATTATGCGCTGGCTAAGTCACCGTGGTGGGGCATTGGATTTTAAAGAATGGCAAGAAGCTCACCCAGGGGAGAACTTCCCAGTCTCTGTAGCGCTTGGTGCTGACCCTGCGACTATTTTAGGTGCAGTAACGCCGGTACCTGACACCCTCAGCGAATATGCCTTTGCGGGCTTGCTACGCGGTAGTAAAACCGAAGTCACCCAAAGCACAACCAACGACCTGCAAGTACCCGCCTCGGCAGAGTTTATTCTCGAAGGCTACATTGCCCCCGGTGAAATGGCAGACGAAGGCCCCTTTGGTGACCACACCGGTTACTACAATGAAGTGGAATCCTTCCCTGTTTTTACAGTAACTAAAATTACTCACCGTAAAGACCCGATCTACCACAGCACATATACCGGCCGACCACCTGATGAGCCAGCAATTTTAGGTCTTGCGCTAAACGAAGTATTCATACCACTGCTTAGAAAACAATTCCCTGAAATTGTTGACTTTTACCTTCCACCAGAAGGCTGCTCTTATCGCATGGCGGTGGTGACGATCAAAAAGCAATACCCAGGTCACGCAAAACGCGTCATGATGGGGGTTTGGTCTTTTTTACGGCAATTTATGTATACCAAATTTATCATCGTCACTGATGATGATGTGGACGCTCGCAATTGGGAAGACGTGATTTGGGCGCTTACAACACGCGTAGACCCAAGCAGAGATACGACTCTAATAGATAACACCCCAATTGATTATCTAGATTTTGCCTCACCTGTATCAGGCCTAGGCTCGAAGATGGGGATTGATGCGACCAACAAGTGGCCGGGAGAAACCCAGCGCGAATGGGGTGAGCCCATTAGTATGACTCAAGAAATAAAAGACAAAGTTGATCAGCGTTGGGACGATCTAGGAATAGATTAACTCGCTAGCACTTGTCGGTATAACTGACTTGCCATATCAAATTGCCCCTGCGCAAATGCCAGATCAGCCAACTCGTTTTGCACCTCACGACTATTTTCACTATCCAGCGACTGCGCGTAGTAGCTAAAGCCATCGTCAATACCGCCGTTTTTAACCGACAATCGAGCGGCCAATAATAACAGCGCCGCATCTGACTCACGTTTTTCAAGCCAAGCTTTAAGCATAACTAACACTGCCGATAGATCCTCAAAGTTAAGATTCCCATAAGCCTGCAACAAACAGGGGTGCCACTGTTTGTTGAGCGTCTTCTCAAGTAAAATCTTCGCTTGAGAAGTATCACCGGCACCATTAAGCGCTTCGGCATAGGCCGCGATGATAACTACGTCTTTTTGAAAACTTTTGGGGATTTTTTTCCACAAAAGGGCAAGCGGGTTTTTCTCATCACCTAACTTGCTACACGCACTTAGCTCGGCCAAGTAAATATTTCTCTCCGTCTCAATCAGAGCGCTCTCGCTAAGCAATTTTCGGGATTTTAGATCTGGTAGGATAGCCGCCATCGCAAGCCCGTTTTGCTGCGCACGGTAAGCTTCATATAATTGCCGTACTACCGCCGAGCCCCGATCGCCTTTTCCGAGAAGTGCATTTAACACCTCTACACTCTCGTCAACTTTTCCATCCTCAAGTAACATTCGAGCACGATTTACAACAACGACAACCGCAGGTTGCTCACCGTTTTTTTCAGCTTCTAGTAATAATTGGTATGCTTGCTCAGTTTGCCCTAGCCTATGGGCACTTTGTGCCGCTGCCAAGTAGTGCATCAATGGTTCGCTATGTTTATCAGCCGCTAGTAAAAGTTTTTTAAGTGCCTCGGACCAGCTACCTTCCCAAAAAGCTACAAACCCTTCATTGGCTAGGAGGCTTAGCTTTTGAGCCTTTCGGCGCCCAGGCCAACGAAAGCTAGCCCACAGCAGATTTACTATTTTCTTTATCGTCCAAATAAGCGGCACTGCCAATATAAATATAAATGCCAACGACAAAACACCAACAACAATCGTTGTCTCAAACGAAAAACTACCATACTGGAATAATATATAGCCGCCATCCGCAGCTGTATTATTACTTGCCAGCCAGTACATAAATACTGACCCAGTAAGCAGGGCCAATAAACTCAATAACACCAACAACATTATTGCGCCCCCTGACCATTTGTACTTGGCCGGCTAACGCCGTTGAGCTGATGCAGCTCATCAATATAAGCATGCAATAGATTGAGGGATGTCGAGATATTCGGTAATTCGGTTACGATAACCCTATTTTGCAAATCAACTATGGACTCTGAAAACGCTGTGCGCAACTCAGAGTCGGGGTAATAACGCCACAATATCGCCTGTGCCTGTGCCAAACTTTGCTTATATATGTCTTGCTGTTCACGCAGCAAAGCCAGTTGTGTTTTCTCCAATATTAGGCGTAAATTCTGACTGATATATGTATTGGCATCTGGAGGCAGCAGTGGTCTCGGCGGCTCGGCATCCGAACGAACCTTGTAAAGGCCGCTCAAACTGTCAACAAATCTAGAGAAACTCTGAGATAGGCCTTCCTTCCAAGTAAGCGATTCTGACTGCACCTTATCTAAGGTCTGCTCGGTGGGAATAATAGGTGTTAGTGCGGATTGACGGTTAAGCGGCAACAAATCAACTCGCTCAGCCAAGGCCACTAAATTAAGGTAGATACCTTCAACATCAATGCGCTTAGCTAGCCTCAACGCGGCAAGATCACCCGCAATAGCACGGCGTAACATATGTAAGTCGGGCTCATCTAAGTCGCGTAAAATCGCATCGGCTTCTGCTAACAAAGCGTCAGCACCATCGGCACTATTTTCAATAAGTACACGCTGATTAGCTAGCTTTAATAAATATTGCGCCTCAGCCAATAACCAATCATCTCTCGATGTGGTCGACATCGACAACAGGCGCCTATTTTGAGCAAAAATACGTTTTTCAGCATCACTTAGGCGCTGCTTTACTGTGCTTAATTTAACATCAAAAGCGCCTTGAAGCCCTGAACCGGCTTTGGTGTTTTTAGCTATTAGTCCAGCATTCGCCTGAATCTCTAGCTGCTGCTGATAAAGCGCTTGGCCCTGATCATGCAGCAAGGCCTGCTGCTTCTGTAGCTCAACATAAACGAAATAGGCGCCTATAAGCAGAGCCGAAAGGCAGATAGCAATAGGAAGCCCAACAAACAAAAACCGCTTAATTGTTTGGCGCTTTTTGCTAATTGCAGCCCCCCTAGGCAAGTCAAGCTCTTCATCTGAAGACGACTCTTGCTTAGTTACAAATTCCGATAGCACTTGCTTACTTTCATCGCTTGCCAAAATAGTTACTCCAAAGCGAATATTAATTCTCTGACGAGAGGTAAATCAAACTCTATTAGTGCACTCGCTAAGTGCATTTAACATACTCGGCTCACTCGCATTAAGCGCCACTTTTATTCGCTTAAACCCGAGCGCTTGCGCGTATTTAGCAACGCGCTCCCCCGGAACAACAAGCTGTACCGATTGCCATTCAGGGAGTGATTGCCTTACGAGTATATTATGAAAATTTTCGAGTGTTTCACCACTAAAAAGAGGGAAAATATCAGACTCGATACAAACCCCAAATTCACTCAACTGCTGACTCATCTCGGCAGGGCATGTGCGATGATAAAGCTCGCAATGTTCGACCAATGCCCCTCGGCTAGTTAAGCTATCTTGTAATTTTGTCCGACCACCCAAACCGCGGAAAATTGCAATTTTTTTACTTTCAACCCCCAGCAAAGCTTCAACATTTAGCAGGGCTTCACTGGTCATCGCTTCTCCGCCGGAAACCAGTGGAGCAGCAAAAGCTGGGTAGATGGCATCCAAACAATCACGTAAACATTGCTCAGTTTTAGAACCCACCGCAAAACAAGAAAGGCCTGCTGGAAATTCCGACCAAAACTGGTCGATCCACTCAAAACCGTAGTTCACAGCGTTCTGACTGACAAATATCAAGGCGTAAAATTGATCGAGCCTCAGAATAGTATCGCGTATGGCCTGTAGATGCTTTGGCTCGGCTACAGGCACAATGGCTAGCATCGGCGTATCAACAGCAAGGTAACTTAAACTGCGTAACCTCAATACCCAGGATTCGTTTTGCTGCTCTGGGCGCGTCGCAAAAACACGGTAGTTCGAGCTAGTTAGCGTCGTCATAAACCTTTGCTAAGATTTTATCTGCGCCAGCCGCTAGCAAACGCTCTGCAAGCACTTCACCCATGCTCTCCCCTTGCTCAACAGGTATCGTGCATTCTTCGCGAAGAATTTGAAGGCCTTCAGGGTCTGCCACCAAAGCACGCAACCAAAGATTACCGTTTTCAGTGTGTTGCGCAAAGCAACCAATTGGCACTTGGCAACCGCCATTCAGGCGCTTATTTACAGCTCGCTCTGCATTAACCTGTTCAGCACTAGCCGCATGATGAAGCGGCTTCAAAAGCTCAATAATTTCACTATCCGCGATTCGACACTCAATGCCAACCGCACCCTGACCGCCAGCGGGTAAACACTGCTCAGGCGAGATACAGTTACGAATACGCTCATCAAATTTCAAGCGCTTAAGACCTGCCGCAGCCAAAATGATGGCGTCGTATTCGCCAGCGTCCAATTTCTTCAGGCGCGTATTGACATTGCCACGCAAAAACGTGACTTTTAAATCCGGACGTAAATTCAATATCTGGCTTTGACGACGTAAACTTGAGGTGCCCACAATCGCATTAGGCGGTAATAAATCTAAAGATAGGTGATGATTAGAAACAAAAGCATCGCGCGGATCTTCACGCTCACAAATCACGGCTAAATCAAGACCATCAGGGAATTCCATTGGCACATCTTTCATGGAATGCACGGCAATATCGGCATCTCCATTGAGAAGTGCATGCTCCAGCTCTTTAACAAACAACCCTTTACCACCAACTTTTGCAAGCGGCACATCTAGGATTTTATCTCCTCGGGAGACTAGAGGGTAGAGTTCAACGTTGAGGTCAGGGTGATGCTGCTCAAGAGCCGTTTTAACGTACTCGGCCTGCCACAAAGCCAAGGCACTTTTTCTTGTAGCAATACGTAGGGTTTTCATAACAATTCCGCAAGAAGATAGCCGAGAATGATACCAGCATTTATCGCTACAGTTGGCGTAATAACGCCTTTATTCGCGCGACATGACGACGGCTGATTGGTGGACGAAAATCGGAACGTTTTAAGCGCACCTCGTAGTGCCCATCATGCAGACGTTCAAGTCCTTGAATCTCATCAATTGCAACTAAAGTATTACGATGTATACGTACAAAGGCATCTTTGAACTCTTCTTCCAAGTCTTTCAAAGTATCGTCGATCAGTATTTCTCGCTCTCCATATTTTACCGTCACGTATTTTTGTTCGGCGACAAAGCAAAAGATGTCTTCGAGCGGGATAAGCTCTAACCCCTTACGCGATCGCGCCGAAATACAGGTGCGTACCGAACGCTTCTCCTCTAACGGGGCTTGAGCCTCAACGACTTCCCCTACGTGCTCTTGCGCTTGCTCTAATACAGCAAGCCGCTGTAACTTGTTGGTTTTTTGTGCCTTATTCAAGGCCTCAGCTAACTGCTCGCGCTGAACAGGCTTAACAAGGTAACCAACGGCCTGACTATCAAAAGCCTGCAAAGCATATTCATCATAAGCAGTGCAAAATATTAGTGCGGGCGGCTCGTTCATTGCCGCAACGGTCTTTGCCGCTTGTATCCCGTCGACGCCTGGCATCCGGATATCCATAAACACAAGATCAGGGTCAAGCCTCTCCACCTTATCGACGGCATCTTCACCATTTATCGCCTGACCAATCACCTCGTGCTCGGGCATCTCATCAATCATACGTATCAAGCGCTGACGGGCTAAACTTTCATCATCTACCACTAAAATATGCATCTAAATCACCTCAAGTCCGCAAACAGCTAAACGTCTTTCGTCACTTCTCTCGTCATTAAAGACTTTTCGATTCGTACCACGGCAGTAAACATACAAGCTTCATGTTTAAGCGTTAACGACCCTTTACCATCATAATGTGCCGCTAGACGGTGACGAATATTTTCTAGCGCCATGCCATTGTTCGCTTTACGTTTAGATCTCGCAAGCGAAGCGTCGTCATTTTTCACAATACCGTTATTCTGTTGCAAGCGTTCAGCCTGTAGCTTCGCTTCAACTGATTGGATAGGATTGCAAATAATCACCTCTAACGCAGTCGCGTCCTCCCTCACAAGCATCCCAACTTCGCCCCCTTCGAGCAAGGGCTGAATACCATGATAAATGGCATTTTCCACCAAGGGCTGCAAGAGTAGGCTTGGAATATATAGCTCAGTGCAATCAAGCTCTACATCCCAGTTAATCTGCAAGCGCTCACCTAAGCGAATGGCCTCAATGTCGGCAAATTTGCGACACAGGTCTAGCTCGTCCGACAAGGGTACCAACGACACCTCACTTAGACTTGCTCGAAACAACTGCGACAAATCAACCACCATTTTTTCAGCCGCAACCGGATCGATTTCAATCAGGCTCGCAATGCTATTCATGCTATTAAACAAAAAATGCGGTCGGATGCGTGATTGCAGTGCTTGCACACGCGCCTTAAGTTTAGCCTGTTCATTATTTTGCAATTGTTGACGCAAATAAAAGTAGCGCAACACTACACCGGCGTAAACCGCCGCGATTAATACATTATTGAGCACCAGGAATAAATCAATCTCGGCACTGACATCTAAAAGCACCCAACTACCAATCATGGAGAAAATCGTTGTCACAGATAACACTATAAGATAGCTAATAGCCCCAGCGACCATGCCATCTTGCCGTTTGAACCACGGACGAAGCGGGCATAACAAGGCTGCACTAGCGAGAATAATCCACTGCACAAGAAATGAGACACCACCAAAATAGAGCCAGTCGAATTGCATGATGCCACGATTAAGTAAAACGAAGCTAAACGAGAGTAACTGCCCAACCAGAATAAGGGAGAACACAGACTGCACCTGACATAAATCGGGCAAAAAGTCGCCAGGGGTCTGTTTTACAGAAAGAAGTTTGATTGTTATGCTCCTCCTCAACTTACAGCAAGCGTATAATCTGCGCAGCTATGTACATTTGTTTAAACTATTTTATGAGTATTATCAGACTATGAGCCAAAAAGACACCGCGATAAAACCCTGGGGCGGCCGCTTCAGCGAAGCCACAGATACTTTTGTAGAGAGGTTTACCGCTTCCGTCGATTTCGACCAACGTATGTATCGTCAGGACATCAGCGGTTCGATAGCCCACGCCACCATGCTCGCAAAAGTCGGTGTCTTAACCGACGATGAAAAGACCGCTATTATCGACGGTCTCAATGACATCCAGCAAGAAATAGAGCAAGGAAAGTTCACCTGGTCTGTCGCTTTAGAAGATGTTCACATGAACATTGAAGCCGCATTAACCAAACGCATTGGTGTTACCGGTAAAAAGCTTCATACAGGACGCTCGCGCAATGACCAAGTAGCCACCGACATTCGGCTCTATTTACGCGACGAAATCGACCTTATCGCCGCAGAGATTACACGCTTACAAAAAGGCCTGATTGGTATTGCCGAGCGAGAGGCCGACACAATTATGCCCGGCTTCACTCACTTGCAAACGGCTCAACCGGTAACATTTGGCCACCACCTATTGGCTTGGAACGAGATGTTAGAGCGTGACTACTCTCGCTTAATCGACTGCCGTCAGCGATTAAACATCAGCCCATTGGGTGCCGCTGCACTAGCCGGAACTACTTATCCAATTGATCGACATTACACTGCGGATTTACTCGGATTTTCTGCCCCAACGAAAAACTCGCTCGACTCCGTCAGCGACCGAGATTTCGCGATTGAGTTTACCGCGTTTGCGTCTATTTTGATGACTCACCTTTCGCGCGCTAGCGAAGAGCTAGTCCTTTGGACCTCTGCTCAGTTTAATTTTATTACCCTGCCCGACCGTTTCTGCACGGGCTCATCCATCATGCCACAAAAGAAAAATCCAGATGTACCGGAACTTGTCAGGGGTAAAACGGGACGAGTCAACGGCCATTTAATATGCTTATTAACACTAATGAAGTCCCAGCCGCTTGCATACAACAAAGATAATCAGGAAGACAAAGAGCCATTATTTGACACTGCAGATACAGTCAAAGATTGCCTACGCGCTTTCGCTGATATGATTCCGGCACTTATCGCAAACAAGGCTCCCATGTATGAAGCAGCCAAGCGTGGATTTTCAACTGCAACGGATCTAGCGGATTATTTGGTAAGAAAGGGCATCCCATTTCGCGACTCCCATGAAATCGTCGGAAAATCAGTTGCATATGGCCTAGAACAAGGCAAAGACTTGTCAGAAATGAGCTTAAATGAGCTGAAGGCTTTTTCCGGTACTATCGAAGAAGATGTTTTCGAGGTGCTGACTCTAGAGGGCTCTGTCGCCGCGCGCGATCATATCGGCGGCACTGCTCCCAACCAGGTCAAGCAAGCCGCCAAACGAGCGTTTGAGACCTTAGAAGCCCGATCTTAAGTATACCTCAGGCTAGCATATAGAGCGTCAAAACCAAGCGCTTTATATGCTAGCCGGATAATACTATTTAAAGATCACTTTAAAGATCGTTGATATCGTAATCCACAATCACCGGCAAGTGACTGGAGAATGTGCGGGTTTTATACATCGCGGAATTTTCAACACGTTTTTTAAGCGCTTCAGAAACCACTTGGTAATCAATCCGCAAACCATCTCCTCTCCCTACCTCACCAGACGGCCACCACGAATACTCATCAGGATCCGGAACAGCAGCACGGAACGCATCTGCGTAACCAAGCTGGCGGAACAATTGATTCATCCAAAGCTTTTCATGATCGAGAAAACCAGTATGGTTATAATCTTCGCGCCAGTTTTGAACATCTTTCTTAGTATGAGCCATCGCCCAATTACCACAGAAAATAAAACTACGACGCTTTCTCGTAATTTTATGCAAGAGTGCCTGTAAATCATCAAAAAACTTGATTTTGACTTCTTGAGATTCCATTTCAGAAAAAGCTGCAGGCGCAAGTAGCGTTCCAATGGAGTACCGCTCGAAATCCACTTGCAGATAGCGCCCTTCCATATCCACTCCGCTAGAAAAGCCCAAACCATAAATAAGTGCTTTAGGTTGATGGCGAGAATATATGGCAACACCGTTATAGTGCTTAACCCCCGAATCAAAAAAGTAGGCAAAATAGCCCTCGGGGTGAAAAATATCATCATCGAGCTCATACTCAAGCGCTCGAAGGTCTTGCAAACATACAATATCTGCGTCTTGCTCGGCTAACCAATCGTACAAACCCCGTTGTGCCGCTTGATGTATACCATCCACGCAGAGACTAACTATTCTCATGTAGGCCCCTTAAAGTCATCAGGTTATGATACCCATTGTTCCCATGATTTGTTAGCACATATCGAACCTAGCTAATCAATCTTCAAAATTTTATATATTATTCGTTACGGTCATGCGTATTTTTATAATAGACCTGATTCGTTGAGTTGATACACTAACAAATCTTTCGCTACTCAAAATCTACAGTACTTTACATGGCAACGGACCGTTTGGTGCATAATGCGACATATACTATTTTATGCACGCACTAACAAACTATCTATGCATGCACTAACAAAAACTGCCCTCTGTCTCAAGTAATCAACCAAACATAACTGCTTCAGGAACCACGATGGAATCCTATCAATCCGAATTTATCGAACTTGCCATTAAGAGTCACGCCCTTGGTTTTGGGGATTTTACACTGAAATCGGGTAGAGTCAGCCCTTATTTCTTTAATGCCGGGAAGTTTCACTCAGGTTCAACAATTGCCAGCCTCGGCCGATATTATGCTCAAGCACTTATGTCATCTGAGATAGAATTTGATATGCTCCTAGGGCCTGCCTATAAAGGCATCCCCTTAGCGACGACGACAGCGATTGCACTGGCCGACCACCACAGCTGCAATATACCATATTGCTATAACCGAAAGGAAGCTAAGCGTCACGGTGAGGGCGGCGTTATGGTCGGCGCTGAGATGACAGGAAACGTTGCAATTATCGACGATGTAATTACTGCGGGAACTGCAATCAGGGAAGCGTTGTCTCTAATAGAAGACGCCGGCGCTAAAGCCTCGGTTATTGTTGTCGGCTTAGACCGACAAGAGAAAGGCTTACATGAAAAATCTGCCATCGACGAACTTCAAGAACAAACAGGCGTACCTGTCATAAGTATTATTAAACTTGAACACATAATAAGCTACTTAAACCAACAGGGGGATGCAGAGACTCTTGAACGCGTTGCGGCTTACAGAAACAAATATGGAACGTAATTTGTGAGAACAAAAAGCAATCAAATAAGTGTAATCGCAAGCCAATTTAGGGCAGGCACGCTGCTTGGCAAGGCATGTTTGGCAAGCATGCTTTTACTCGCCCTCACGGTTTCTGGGCACGCTAGTGCGGAGCGAGCACTATACCGTTACACCGACGATGATGGCATTAAAGTTATCAACCACTACATCCCCCCGAGCTACGCACAGAAGGGCTACGAGATTCTTAACAGTATCGGTCAAGTCACCAAGGTTGTACCGGCAGCACCCACGGAAAGTGAAATGGAGGCTGCGCTAGCGCAGCAAAAAATACGAGAAGATTTCAGTAGACTCCGAAAACGCTACAGCTCAGTTGAGGATATTGAATCCGCGAGGGGGCGACGCTTAAAGAATATCGAAAGCAATATTGCCATTATCCAAAGCAATGTCAGCTCACTGAAAAATAGCATCCAAGATCTTATGAGGCAGGCAGCAAAAAAAGAACGCTCAGGGAAAAAAGTTTCCGAAGCGATACTGCAGCAACTAGACAATAAACACCAGGAACTCAGTGTTACCGGTGGCATTTTAAAGCTGCGCGAAGAAGAGCAGAAAAAAGAATCCGCTAAATTTGATGTAGCTGTTGATGTTTTTACTAAAGGATCCGTGCTTTTAGAAAAAGATCTGCAAGGTTATACCCACACCAATAACAACTAATCAACAACGCTCACTAACAATGCTCAGCCTCAACGACTAAACCATTAATCAAATAAGGCCACTGTTCCTGCCAAGATTCAGTTGGGAGTGAGCGAAACTCACTTCTGACAAATTGTGCAATTTTACCTTCCGCCGTAGCCATCATTAAATTCACCGTGGCAGCAACCGACATCCCAAAATGCAAACCATCACGAACTTCAGCTTCGCGCAGTATCTGCTTAAGCTGAGTCTCGATTCGCTCAAAAAGCTGAGCCACACGCAAGCGTAAACGCGCCGTCTCTCCAACCAAGGCATCACCAGTTAGAATCCGAGTAATGCCAGGATTTCGCTCTGAAAAAGCGAGCAGGAGGTGAATGATTTTTTGACAGCAAAGCAAAGCATCGCGCTCTTCCGATATAATGAGAGATACACGAGAAAATATAGTCTCCTCGATAAACTCTATAATCCCCTCGAACATTTTTGATTTGCTCGGAAAATGACGATACAAGGCCGCCTCAGAAACACCGACCTCACGAGCAAGCGCCGCAGTCGTAATACGCGCTCCAGGGCTTGCCTCAAGCATTGAGGCAAGGGCTTCTAATATTTGTTGCCGACGAGGCTTCTTACTTTGAGTAGACATGAGAGCGACCCGAAAGAAATAAAAAAATCAATTTAAACAAGCATTCGCTATCGTAACCAGAACTTAGCGTACCATCAATCACCTGATACGTTTTTCTGACAAAAAATTGGCGCAACGCTCCGAGAGTAACGAAAACAAAGTCAAACCGACATTAAAAGCAGACAATACACACAAAAGGTTAACAGCCTGTAATTAAGGTTCCGACTCCTTTATTTGTAAAAACTTCCAATAAAACGGCATGCGGTACACGCCCGTCAACAATATGGGAACACTTCACACCGGATTTTACGGCATCAAGGGCACAGCGAATTTTGGGTAGCATGCCGCCATATATAGTGCCATCGGCAATCAAAGCATCCACAGTATCAGTATTCAAACCCGTTAACACATTACCGTCTTTGTCTTGCAAGCCCGCCACATTCGTGAGCAGCATCAGCTTTTCAGCCTGCAATACTTCCGCCACCTTACCCGCAACCAAGTCGGCATTAATATTATATGAGGCACCATCATCACCGACGCCGATTGGCGCTATGACGGGAATAAAGTCACTATTGACCAAAACGTCGATCACTGCACGGTTAATAGACTCAACCTCACCAACATGMCCGATATCGATAATTTCAGGTGCTGACATCCCAGGCGTGTACCTAGTAGGCGTCAGCTTTTTTGCCCGAATGAGCATGCCGTCCTTCCCTGTAACACCAATAGCCTGGCCGCCATTACGATTAATAAGGCTTACTATTTGCTTATTAACAGCCCCCCCTAAAACCATCTCAACAACGTCCATGGTCTGCGCATCCGTGACTCTCATACCATCAACAAAGTGAGATTCAATATTCAAGCGCCCAAGCAGCTCGCCAATTTGAGGGCCTCCACCATGAACAACAATCGGGTTCATTCCTACCAACTTCATTAAGACGATGTCACGCGCAAAGTCATTTTGCAAAGCCTCGTCCGTCATCGCGTTGCCACCAAACTTAACGACAATAGTTTTCCCGGTGAACCGCTGAATATATGGCAATGCCTCAATAAGCACGTTAGCTACGTCAGACGCGCTATCGGAAGACAAAGACTCCATCAATTCGCTGCTACCACTAATAGTCATATCTACTAATCACCCCAGTTAAAGACCAAAGAGCGGTCAATGCTTTTTAATTCTTTTACAAATATTGATTTTATCTGGTGCAAAGCCTCAGAGTCATCCCCCTCAAAACGCAAGGTCAACTCAGCGGATGTATTCGATGCTCGCACCAAGCCCCACCCGTTATGGAAATCAACTCTAATACCGTCAATAGTCGTTACCTTGCCGTCAGCAAAATCTGCGGATGCCTTCAAACGCTCAACTATATCAAACTTAACTGCCTCATCAACAGAGACACGAATTTCAGGCGTAGATAACGAAATAGGAAACGCCTCAAAAGCCACGTCAATACTTTCGCCCTGTAAGCTCAAGATCTCAATTAGTCTCGCGGCGGCGTACATACCGTCATCAAAGCCAAACCAACGATCTTGAATAAAGATATGGCCGGAATACTCGCCGCCAACTAACGCCCCGGTTTCCTTCATCTTATTTTTCATCGGCGCATGACCGGTCTTCCACATGACCGGGCGGCCACCGTAAGATGTGATGCAGCTATTCAGGTGGCGCGTACATTTAACATCGAACACCACATCCGCGCCCGGGTTACGGGAAATAATATCTTTGGCGAACATCATCAACAACCTGTCAGGCCAGATAATATCGCCCTTAGGCGTTACAACCGCTAAGCGGTCTCCATCACCATCAAAGGCAACACCAATATCAGCTCCAACTTCTTTGACTTTTGCAATCAATTGCTCAAGGTGCTTTGCTTGAGAAGTATCCGGCGCTCGGTTCGGGAAACTACCATCCAGATCACAAAAGAGCGGCGTGACCTCGCAGCCAAGCTCTTCAAATAAGCGAGGAGCAACCACACCGGTAACACCGTTGCCTGCATCCAATACGATCGATACATCCCCCGCCAAAGCGACGTCAGAAAAAATGGTGTCGATATAACTAGGAATAATGTCATGCCGGTGCTCCTGACCCGGCGATTGAGCCCGGCGTACATCGTTATTCAATATACGCGTTCGAATCGCTTGAATATCTTCTTCTGAACGACAGTTACCATCAATAACTATCTTAAAGCCGTTATGGTCTTTCCCATTATGGCTAGCGGTGACGATGACACCACTTTGGCTCTCTTCCAGAGTTTCAGTAGCAAAATACATCAATGGTGTTGGCACCGTACCGATATTAAGTACATTACATCCGGTACTTAATATCCCTCGAACTAGCCACTCTTGAAGTCCTGGACTATGTAACCGAGCATCACGCGCAACGATCATCGTCGTCTGATTACAATCTAAAGCCTCGCTTCCGAGGGCTTGCCCAATTTGCTTCGCGAGTTCATTGGTAATCTCTTCTTTCGCAAGCCCTCGAATATCATAGGCTCGAAATACCGACTCAGGCACACCAACCACATCGACTGTTACTGGCGCATCTACCTCTTCAACAATTTGACTATCGTTATTATCTTCAGCCTCTTCCAGACCTAATAACTCTTCCTGGCTGTCATTCAGCTCCACCTCTAGAACATCCGTCGGCTTATATAATGACGTACTAAGACCATCATCAGGTCGTTCACCGCTGTTAGTAGACATACCGACTCGCGCAACGGCACGCTGCTTTCTCCTGATATACAATTCAATATAACGCCCAGCAAAAAAAGCAAGCAATACGCTGACAAACAAAACCGCCAAGCAAGCGCCTATTACGGCAAGATAATCAAGCTGGCTTATGGACGGAATCTGAGCAACCATTGCACCCGACGGACTAAACACCAAGCCCCAGTGGCTATTCACAACCTTTGCCTTTTTCGGGTCATCAATTCGTGAATCTCCCACCGAGATTACCAACACAGGCTGGCTACCAGGAAATTTCTGATATAACTCCATTCGCCCCAAGCTAAGCTGCCTCTGGACTATCCGAGCTTTTAACTCATCACTAGATAAGCTCAAAAACAGTACCCCAGGCATCGCATCTTGCTTCCCCCCCTCTCCTTCGGCACTCAATACAGGGAATACAAAGTTCATTAGCCAAGCGTTATCAATACGGGCGAGCTCAGAAAAAACCTCTTCGCCCGCCAAAACTCGATTGATCATTTCCATTTCAGAAAAACGAATAGGCGGATAGCTTTTTGCGTCTAGCGTAACCTCCCCCTTTGGAATATACCTCAGCCCGACGACCCCATTCACCTGGCTCGATATCTTCTTTTTCAAGCCACTAATGAACTCAAGATCTTGACTAATTAAGCTCGCACTGGTTTCTTTTTGTGCAGTATAGAATTCAATTTTTTGCTCAACGAACCTGATATAAGATCCAACATTCGTTGCAATCAAGGAGACATGTTGCTGAGCTAAGCCCCCAACATGACTTACTCGTACATCAACTATATTGGTTTGGTACAGATGCAAACCCAGGTTCGCACTCACAATAAGACCAACACCAAGACCAATCAACAGCGCCAAACGCTGAGCAGAGGGAAACCGCCGAAGCCCGCTAGCTGCGTTATTTTTTTGAATTTGTTTTCGAAAAAAACTTTCCAGATTCTTTTTCACAACATTCTCTTTAATCAAAGCATCAACCTACGTACCAATATTAGGGTCAATAGACACTCAGACACAAATTTCTAGGAACAGCGGGCCATTACCTGAGCGATATAAGCAACAAGGTCACGAGCTAACTGCTGCTTACTACGCTCGTCAAAGTTTTGCGACTGCTGAGCATCTATCACCGTTACAGCATTTGAATCACTATTAAAGCCAATGCGCGCATTAGAAACATCATTAGCAATGATCATATCCAAGCCTTTACGCGCAAGCTTATCTTTAGCATATTGAGTGACGTTCTGTGTCTCAGCAGCAAAACCAACAGTAAATGGCCGCGAAACCAAAGCCGCCACACTCGCAATAATATCAGGGTTTTTTACCATCGAAATCGACATGGAATCCGATGACCCCTTTTTGATTTTTTCCGCCGCTACATCTACCGGCCGGAAGTCAGCCACCGCAGCCGCGCCTATAAACATATCCGCGCCAGCCGCCTCTGCCACTGCTTGCTCGTGCATTTGTAAAGCCGACACTACAGACACAAGACGAACGTTAGGGTCAACCTCAAGCGATACAGGGCCGCTAACCAATACAACCGAGGCGCCCGCCTCCACCGCAGCCTGCGCTAGCGCATAGCCCATCTTGCCAGAACTATGATTACTAATATATCGAACGGGATCAATCGCCTCACGTGTGGGACCCGCTGTGATCACCACCTTCTTACCACTAAGAGCGCCTGGAGCCCAAAGGGAAGACAAGCCATCAACAATGTCCTCTGGCTCCAACATGCGGCCAAAACCAACATCACCGCAGGCTTGACCGCCACTAGCCGGCCCCAACACTGCCACGTTGCGGTTTTTAAGGGTGGATAAATTAGCCTGTGTCGCCACATTCGACCACATTGCTTGATTCATCGCCGGAGCAATCACAATCGGCGCAACAGTTGCCAAACATAAGGTCATCAGCAAGTCGCTAGCATCCCCAACAGCAAGTTTCGACATAAAGCTTGCTGTTGCAGGGGCTATCAAAATTAAATCCGCCCACTTCGCCAATTCAATATGCCCCATCCCAGCTTCGGCTGCCGGGTCAAGCAATTCGGCCGAGACCGGGTTGCCGGACAAGGCCTGCATCGTAAGGGGCGTAATAAATTTTTGGGCAGCCTCAGTCATGACAACACGCACCTCCGCCCCTTGACCCGACAAACGCCGAACAAGCTCCGCGCTCTTATATGCCGCAATACCACCGGTAATGCCGAGTAAGATTTTCTTGGAATTTAAAGATGTCATCAAAATTACTTACTTTGTTTAATGCGAAGTAGTTATCACCAAAAGATTTGGTTTTTATAAAATTGGCGGATAAGATACCACTATAGGTAGGCCTAATGAACATTATCAGTAGCTTATCTATGGATTTCTAGCATCTAATGTATTAGACAAACAATATCTTTTTTAAAAAAACAAGGATGTCACCATGGCAATACACCAATGGCCCGAGCAAGACCGACCCCGTGAAAAACTCCTCATGCACGGCGCTCAAGCCCTCTCAGACACTGAACTACTTGCCATATTCTTACGCACAGGTTGCGTAGGCAAATCCGCTGTCGACCTCGCCCGCGACCTTGTACATAACTTTAAGGGTTTGCGCGCAATGCTCGAAGCCTCACAAAAGGAGTTTTGCTCGCACAAAGGCCTTGGACAAGCAACATACGCCCAGCTACAAGCTGTTTTAGAAATTTCTAAGCGCCACATGGCTGAACAACTGCAGCAGTCCCCCAAAATTAACAGCTGCGCAGCAGTTAAAAAATACCTTATCGCCCAACTACGCAGTAAAAAGACCGAAGTGTTTGCTGCGCTTTTTCTCGACACCCAACATCAACTGATTCAATTCGAAATCCTGTTCACAGGCACAATCAATAGCGCGGCAATCTACCCACGGGAAGTAGTCAAACGCTCACTAAAACACAATGCCTCTGCGGTTATTTTCGCACACAACCACCCCTCAGGGCACAGCAAACCTAGTCAAGCGGACATTGCGATTACAGAAAGACTCAAAAAGGCACTTCTATTGCTCGACATCAAAACTCTCGATCATATTATTGTCGCCGACAACAACACCTATTCCTTTGCAGAACATGGGATAATATGATTATCACCGTACACCATCAACAAGTGCAGCAGCCCAGGTTCACATTAAGCTTGCTATTTCACCGTATTTTTGGTATAAAACGCGCCTATTTTTTCTCGCAATTTGGAACCTTTACAATCTCAGCGTTGTAGTGGGTCTTCCGGGGTAAGCCTCGGAAAGAATCGCGAATTAACTATCATAGATAAACTGAGATTAACGAGGCAACAACATGTCCAAGGTATGTCAAGTTACAGGTAAACGCCCCGTAACAGGCAACAACGTATCGCATGCAAAAAACCACACCAAACGTCGTTTTTTACCTAACTTGCATAATCATAGATTCTGGGTAGAGTCTGAGAACCGCTTTGTAAAATTGCGACTCACCTGTAAAGGCATGCGCATCATCGACAAGAACGGTATAGACGCAGTGCTAGCCGATATTCGCGCTCGCGGCGAAAAAGTTTAAACCCAGAATATATCTAGGAGATATCAAAAATGCGTGAGAAAATCCGCTTAAACTCAAGTGCTGGCACCGGCCATTTTTACACGACCGACAAAAACAAGCGCACTATGCCAAGCAAGTTCGAAATCAAGAAGTTTGACCCGGTAGTACGTAAGCACGTTATGTACAAAGAAGGGAAAATCAAGTAAGGCCTTGCCTGAACGATCAGTCAGCTCAGCAAGCTCACATTAAAAAGCCGCATCTGATTATCACACCAGACGCGGCTTTGTTGTTTTACGAACCCTGTTTCTTTGCAAGCAGCAGCTTATAAATAAAAAGTTTCGCGAGCGCCGCCCCTCTTACAAGGCGACAATCCACCATACTAGCTATCAGCGACCGCCTCTTCAGAATCCAACTGAATCAAGCCATACAAGCGCTCAAGATCAAGGGGCTTTTCCAAGCAGCATTCTGCACCAGCAGCAATCATGTTATTTCTGTTTTTTGCGGTGATAAAACTCGACATCGCAAACACCTTCGCATCACCCCCATCCCGTATTGCACGACAAACCTGAAACCCATCGATACCAGACATATGGATATCCAGCAACACAATACTCGGGCTTAAAGTTTCCAGTTTGCGACCCGCATCAAAGGCAGTCAAGGCTTGAACCACCACAGCGCTACTCATACGCTCACTCAAGAAGCCGCTTAACGTAGCCAAATGCTGCAAATCATTATCAATTATCAGTACACGGTGACGCTCATTCGCTCGACGCGCTGTGATATTCAAGCCCCGGGTTTTCGCGAAGCGCTCGACCTCACCCCGCTCGAATCGTCGGTGACCACCGGCAGTGGTACTTGCTTTAAGCAAATCTTTTTGCGCCCACACACGGACGGTGATAGGAGAAACACGCAACAACGCTGCTGCTTCTTTTGGTGTCATGTAATCTTTATTATCATTCATTTTTTTACATTCCAAGTCGCTAATCCTTTACCGCCACCAACAGACCGAAACTTAACCAATGGCAAGTAAATTCAATAATATACGGCAAGAAAAGGATTTTGACGCCGAACCAGTTCAAAAAAGCCGCTTCACCTTAAGAAATAAAGAAAAACGACTCAACTACCTAGAAGCAAACTCAGACAACCCCGATCAAGTGCCTACAATTTACACAACAAGAAGAACAATAACAACATTTGGTGCGAGGAGAAATCACCACTCTATCGGCGAAAAGAAAGAAAACTACTCTATACTTTAGATGAGCGCATCTTAGTTCCAAAACAAGCAAACGTTTAAGCACCTATAAAGCACAATCTGCATACTACCCTACTCACCTCAAAGCCTAGACAAAATAAGACCTCCAACATGACCAGCAAACCTGCACGCGATGATAAAGTCCATACCTTACCTGCGCTGTTAGTCATTGATGATGATGCTGACATGCATGAGCTACTAAGCGATGTATTCGCAGACGAATACGACGTTCACTCCACGCTCAATGGAGAGGAGATCCTCGAACACTGTGACAGAATAAAGCCAAACGTTATCTTACTTGATATTTTACTAGAAAAAGAAAGTGGGCTAACCATATGCTCCCACCTGCGTCAGAACGCAAAACATCAGCCAATGATCCTTTTCATTTCTGGCAAAAACGGCTTAAAGCAACGCCTTGAAGCCTATAATCATGGCGGTGATGACTTTCTTCCAAAGCCATTTCAAATCAGCGAGCTACGCGCAAAGGTTGAAATCCTTAACACCCTCGCCGTCAAACGAGATGAGCTGAAGGTCAACAACGAATTCGCCACTCGAACCGCCCTTAACGCCATGACGGAAGCATCGCAGTATGGCGGGGTGCTTCGCTTTTTCAACAACATGTATAAAGCCTCATCCATTGAAAAGATACGAGATGAATTTTTCACTCTAATGAACGACCTAGGCTTAAAAACCTCAATCCAGTTTCGAACCGAGACCACCGTTGAGTACAACTCATCGGGACAAGAATGCAGCCCAATCGAGCAGCATATCTATGAAAACTTACACCTCCAAGGACGCCTTATTCCGTTCTCAAACCGCTTAATGGTAAACGGGAAATTTATCTCATTCATCGTAAAAAACATGCCTGTCGATGACGAATTCGCTACCGGCAGACTCAACGACATACTCGCGACCACCATTGAAGGGCTAGATTCAAAGGCTCAAGAGCTACTCCGACTAAACCTTCTGCGCCAAACAGCCAAAGAAGTCGCCGCCTCCAGCCAACGTCTGTCCGGCATCATGGGAGACCATGAGGGCTTTATCGTTGGCGCAATGAACCATGTCATCTCTGAGATCAATTCAAGCTTTCACACTTTAGAGATGAACGAAGAGCAGGAGGTTTTTTTCACCGGACTAGCGGAGAATATCATCAACAGTATCGAAACAAGCTTTGTACGGATAGGCAACGAGCAAAATGTACTCAACTGCCTGTGGCTATCCTTAAGCTCTGTCCTTGGTACCGAGAGCAACGACACATAAAGTCACGACGCCGATAGCACTACCGAAACGCAGCCCGCATAACCAACTTAAGATGACCAAAACGGGAAACTAGAATAGATAACTAGGTTATCATAAAGATTAAATCTTCCCCTAAAATATAAAGCCCACCTACAAACCATGCCTGAATTGCCAGAAGTTGAAACCACTCTCAGAGGTATCAGCCCTCACATATCCAACAAATTAATCACCAAAGTGCAGGTTCGACGCCCAAAACTTCGCTGGCCAATTCCAGACAATCTAGCAGAATTACTTACCAACCAAAGAGTAATTAGCACCTCCCGGCGAGGCAAATACTTACTCATAGGTGTTAAACACGGCACTGTACTTTACCACTTAGGCATGTCGGGCAGCTTGCGCATCATCAATGACGATACCCAGCCGCTAAAAAAACACGACCACGTCATACTCCACTTCAAAGGCATCCAACTTCGCCTAAATGATCCTCGCCGCTTTGGCGCAGTTCTGTGGACAGGTGACGATCCATACACGCATCCACTCTTACGTGATTTAGGCCCCGAGCCGCTAGAAGACGAATTTGACGCTAAATACCTTTACGATAACTGCCGCACGCACAAGCAAGCCATTAAAACCTGGATAATGAATAGCAAATGTGTCGTCGGTGTCGGCAACATCTACGCTAGCGAAGCGCTATTTAGAACAGGGATTCACCCACTCAAAGCTGCCTGTAAAATCACAAAAGCAGAAAGCAGCAAACTCGTTAGCAATATAAAGGGGGTACTCGCACAAGCAATCGAACGCGGGGGCACCACGCTGCGGGACTTTGTTAATAGCGACGGTAAACCCGGCTACTTTGCTCAAGAGCTAGAAGTGTATGGAAGAGGAGGAGAGCCATGCAAAAAGTGCAATAAGCCCCTAACAGAAAAAAAGATTGCCCAAAGAAGCACCGTATATTGCACCAAATGCCAAAAATAGCCGATCAAATATAAACCCGCGCCTTATGCAAGTCAACTCACGCGTTATTGTTGTTATGTATGTTCACGCTTATCATTAAGCCATGGTTTATAGCAATTGCGCCCGAGGCGCGAGAATATCGGAAGCGATCCAGCGCTCAGGCAAGCGACAGAACAAGGTAGCTGAACTTATTGGCGTTACCCCTCAGTCTATTACTAAGTGGATCAAAACCGGAAAAATTCGAATGGATAACATGCATGCGCTCGCACAAGTCACTGGCGTAGACGTGCACTACTTGGTGTCTGGCTCGCAACCATCGGATATAGCCGAGCCTGATGGCGAATACCGCATATGCCACCAAGAACTCTATGAGTTAATCGAAAAGCTAGACGAGCAGCAAGCTAAAAAACTAGTCCTCTGCGCCAAAGCGCTTCAAGATCACAATGGCGATACACAAGT
Source organism: Alteromonadaceae bacterium (assembly GCA_002746115.1). GTDB lineage: Bacteria > Pseudomonadota > Gammaproteobacteria > Pseudomonadales > Cellvibrionaceae. The sequence continues at coordinate 113,930 of NVXL01000002.1, read as the reverse complement.
CAGCATATCTATTGGCGGGCAATCTGTGCTCATCCCTGAGCAACCCAAACTAAGCGGCAGATCTAATTAGGCTTTTAGCGCTTCGCGCTGTAGCTCATTAAGTGTCGATATACCCTCTTTCGCAACACTAAACATTTGCGCGAACTCCTCTTCAGAGAACGGCGCTTTTTCCGCAGTACCTTGAATTTCAATTAAACCGCCCTGCTCCGTCATCACAATGTTCATATCAGTATCAGCATTAGAATCTTCAATGTAATCAAGATCCAAGGCAACTTCACCTTCATAAATACCCACCGATACTGACGACACCAAGTGCAGCATAGGATTCTCCTTAATCGTCCCCTTTTCTAACATATGCGAAAGTGCATCCATTAATGCCACACAAGCACCAGTGATCGCAGCCGTTCTAGTACCGCCATCTGCCTGAATCACATCACAATCAAGTGTTATCGTATTTTCGCCCATCTTCTCAAGATCTACCGCCGCCCTTAAAGAGCGACCGATCAAGCGCTGAATCTCTTGGGTACGACCGCTTTGCTTGCCTCGCGCAGCTTCACGCCCCATACGGCTGTCAGTCGAGCGCGGCAACATGCCATATTCTGCCGTAATCCAACCACGCCCTTCACCTTTCATAAAGCGAGGGACAGACTTTTCAACCGACGCAGTACAAATTACTTTTGTATTACCAAAAGAGACCAACACAGAGCCTTCCGCATGGCAGGTAAAGTTACGAACAATGGATACATCTCTCAATTGATTAAAACTACGGCCACTAGGTCTTGGCATGGGTCACCTGTTTGATTTTGTTTGAAATTATTCCGAAAATAGATTAAATATCTAGCGCGCCAACGTAAACAAGATTATTACTTACGTTAAGGATTGCACGATCCACTATGATACCATGTGCGAACACCTCATCTGCGTCACTGCGATAACAAGCGCCCAGATTTAAGACGGTTACCACACGTTAAAAAAATCAATACGAGCGAAAATAATGACGGATATGATGACCTAAATACTATTCACAAGTACTATTCAAAAGGCCAAGATTTTCACCAAACAGGCCTTTTGGGGAATTAGATTATGCCTTTGAGTATGACCGGCTTTGCCCGCCAAGAATTAAAAGACACTTGGGGCTCTCTTGTCTGCGAGATACGAAGCGTCAACCACCGTTATCTTGAAACAAATTTAAGAATGCCCGATACCTTGCGCGCACTTGAGCCGGTACTCCGAGAGAGCATCCGCAAGAATATGGGTCGCGGCAAAATTGAAGTGAATTTCCATTTAAAAACTGAAGTGGCGCAAACAAATGAAGAGGTTTCTCTAAACGAAGCACTCGCCTCACAAATAGCGGCTCTTGCAACACAAGTGCAAGCCAAGCTCGATAACCCAGCCCCGCTCAACGCACTCGACATACTCAGCTGGCCCGGCGTCGTTCAGTCTTCCGAATTAGACACCGACGACATCAAAAGCAAGGCAAAGGCACTTTTCCAATCCGCCCTTGAGCAGCTCATTGCCAACCGCAAGCGCGAAGGTGACGAATTAGGTCAACTAATCGAACAACGCTTAGTTAGCATTGCAGAAATTGCCGTCAAAGTACGCCAGCTATTACCGGAGATATTAAAACAGCACCAAAGCAAACTGAAAGTTAAATTAGATGCCCTCAAAGTCGAAGTCGACACAGAGCGCTTCCAACAAGAAGCCATTTATATCGCGCAAAAAGCCGACGTTGCTGAAGAGCTTGACCGCCTTGATACGCACTTAATCGAAGTTCGTCGCACTCTATCTCAAAAAGGGCCTACAGGAAGACGCCTAGACTTTCTCATGCAAGAGCTCAATCGCGAAGCCAATACACTATCCTCAAAGTCACTCGCTAGCGACACGACACAGCTTGCCGTAGACCTCAAGGTGCTGATTGAGCAAATGAGAGAACAAATTCAGAATATTGAGTAACCCTCAAGACAGCGAAAAACAAACAGCACAAAACAAGCCCACCCCGGCCTTGTCGACCAATAGAACATTAACTCGAACTAGAGTTACAGAGCACAAAACTACACACTATGAGCGTTAAGATCGGTTCCCTTTATACAGTTTCAGCCCCCTCAGGCGCTGGTAAAACCAGCCTGGTAAAAGCCCTTATTGAGTCTACCGACGGTGTCTGCGTATCCGTCTCTCACACCACGAGAGAAATGCGTCCAGGCGAGACCGACGGCGTAAATTACCATTTCGTCAGCCACTCAACCTTCGACGATATGATTGCCAAACAATCATTTTTGGAGCACGCCAAGGTATTTACCAATAGCTACGGCACCTCCTCCGAATGGGTCAAGCAAACCCTCCAGCAGGGTCGAGATGTCATTTTGGAAATTGATTGGCAGGGTGCCGCTCAAGTAAAAACACACATGCCCGAAGCGTTGAGCGTTTTCATATTACCGCCCTCACGCGAAAGCTTGCGAGAACGCCTAACCGGTCGAGGGCAAGATGACGACAGCGTTATCGACGCCCGCATGTCCGAAGCCGATAACGAGATGTCACATTATGTCGACTCAGACTACCTAATTGTGAACGACGATTTCGACATTGCACTGGCTCAGTTTCAGTCAATAATTGAAGCAACTCGCTTAAAGATCGAAAAACAACGAGCAAAGCACAAAGATTTACTGAAAAGCCTATTGTCCTAGCGCTATTTATTGCGTAAAATCGCCTACCTTTTCTCTTGTGAACTTCATATAACCTGCGGGTATTTAAAAATGGCACGAATTACTGTTGAAGATTGTCTTGATCATGTCGATAACCGCTTTGAGCTTGTAATGTTAAGCAGCCGACGCGCACGCCAAATTGCAGTGGGCGGCAAAGAACCAATGGTTCCACCAGAAAATGACAAGCCGACTGTTATTGCCTTACGCGAAATCGAATTAGGCCTGATTGACATTAACGTCCTCAACGAAATCGACGAAGAAGGCTTCGAAGACGAACTCGTCATTGACGCTCAAGCACTAGGCGACACTCCAGCAACCCCACCAGCACCAGAGGTATAACCTCCAAACGAGGAACGTTTTGCTTACAATTGATACCTTAAGTCACCGACTTTCCTCTTACCTTGAACCCGCTCAGGTCAACGATGTCCGGCGGGCATATTACTATGCCGAACAGGCGCATACGGGGCAATTCCGGCGCAGCGGTGAGCCCTACATCACCCACCCCCTCGCTGTAGCCAATATTCTCTCATCCATCCATATGGATCATCAAAGCCTGATGGTCGCCATGCTACATGATGTCATCGAAGATACCGGTATTCCAAAATCAGCCATTACCAAACAATTTGGTGACACTGTCGCCGATATCGTTGATGGCGTAAGTAAGCTCGCAAAAATTGAATACGAAAGCCAAGCCGAAAAACAAGCTAAGAACTTTCAAAAAATGGCGCTCGCCATGGCGAAAGATTTACGCGTTATCGTCGTGAAGCTATCTGACCGCCTACATAACATGCGCACCTTAGGCTCTTTACCGGCGGAAAAAAAACGCCGCATCGCTAAAGAAACCCTAGAAATATACGCACCGATTGCACACCGGCTAGGTATGAACGATTGGCGAGTAGAGTTTGAAGACCGTGGCTTCGCAGCAATGCACCCGCTTCGCTCCACGCGCTTACAGGCCGCACTACGCAAGGTGCGCGGCAACCGCAAAGCCATTGTTGAAAAAATCAAAGAAGCCATCGAGGCACGCTTACAGCGCGAAGACATTAGCACCTTAGTTATTGGCCGTGAAAAACACCTCTATAGCATTTACAACAAAATGCGTATGAAACATAAGTCATTCAAAGAGATCATGGATGTTTATGCTTTTCGTATCGTCGTCGAAGATATCGACACCTGCTATCGCGTTTTGGGCGCTATTCACAATCTCTACAAACCGAAGCCTGGCGAATTTAAAGACTACATAGCCATTCCCAAAGAGAATGGCTATCAGTCGCTACACTCCGTTGTTATTGGCTCTCAAGGCGTCCCCATTGAGGTGCAAATTCGCACCAAAGAAATGGACGAACTCGCCAGCAGTGGGGTTGCCGCACACTGGCTCTACAAACAAGATACGCAAAACCACTCTAGCCGCAGTTACGATCGCGCCAACCGCTGGACTAAACGATTATTAGAAATTCAAAAGCTCACCAATAGCTCTATTGAATTTGTCGAGCACGTCAAAATCGACCTGTTTCGCGATGAAGTTTACGTCTTTACCCCAACAGGCGAAATTGTCGAACTGCCCGCTGGCGCCACCCCAGTCGATTTTGCCTACGCTGTGCACACACAAGTCGGCAATACCACTGTCGCCTGCCGAGTCAACGACCGGCCAGCAACGCTTTCTCAAGTGCTCGACAGCGGCCAAAAAGTCAAAATCATTACATCGGAGCGCTCCCAGCCAAACCCCAACTGGCTCAATTTTGTCATCACCGCTAAAGCGCGCACCGCCATTCGGCACTATTTGAAAAATCAGCATCATATGGAGTCAATCGAACTAGGTAAGCGTATGCTTTCGCGCGCATTGATGCACCTAGACATCAACGTCGACCAACTCTCCGAAGAACAGCTAGACCACCTCAAACGCCAAGCCGGCACCGAATCTCTGAATGAACTATATGAAAGCATCGGCATGGGGCAACAGTCGGCACTTGCCGTTGCGAGAGTATTTCAACCCGATGTCGATATCGAAGGGCAAGATACACAAACCCCTATCACCATTGAATCTGCAGATGGCGTATTAATCAACTTTGCGCGCTGCTGCCGCCCAATCCCAGGCGACCCGATTATTAGCCATATCAGCCTCGGAAAAGGCATTGTCGTGCACCGAGATGCTTGCAACAACATCAAAGACCTTAAGAGCAAAAAAGAGAACATATCTAACACTAACTGGTCCGCTAACGTCACAGGCGAATACCTCAGTGAAATCCGAGTTGAAGTGGAAACCGAACGCGGCATCATCGCAACGCTTGCCACTCGCATTGCCAACACGGGCACCAGCATTGAGGGTATACAAGTTGACGAGCGCGACGCCGAACATAGTGTCATCAAACTAGTCATCGCCGTGACTAATCGCATCCACCTGGCTAACGTCATGCGCAAAGTCCGAACCATGCGCTCCGTCGAACGCGTATTACGAGTGAAAAATTAACGCTAAACGTACACTTAACCAAGAGGCCCTCTTCATGCCAAACAAAACGATTATCGTCACTGATCAAGCTCCAGCCGCTATCGGCACTTATTCCCAAGCAGTCAAAATAGATAATACCGTTTACCTATCCGGTCAGATTCCTTTAGTGCCAGAAACCATGGCAATGGTAGAAGGCGATTTTGTTGCTCAAGCCGAGCAAGTATTTAAAAACCTTACGGCAGTGTGCGAAGCCTCTGGTGGCAACCTGCAAGACTTTGTAAAACTGAATATCTTTCTGACTGATCTTAGCTACTTTCCCAAAGTGAACGAAGTCATGGCAAAGTATATTCAAGAGCCCTACCCTGCCCGTGCCGCCGTTGGCGTCAAGCAATTACCTAAAGATGCAATGATCGAAATTGACGGTATATTGGTAATTTAAGTCCCGAATAAAATTTCGGATAAGGCTTCGTACCCTATAATTAGAGAATTAGCACCGTAATTCTCGCGAGGCTTTATGGGGAATCGAGCAACACCGTTATTCTTATTTTTCACACTCTTTGCACTTTGCTTAAGTGCAAAAACTGTAACGGCTCAACAATGTGATGAAATATTCACTGACGGTATCTCTGTTAATGATGATGCGGGTCTAACCACCCTACTGTTTGCCGCCTCCATTCAAGGTGGGGATGCCAACCTCGACACCCCCAATCTCGTCGATTTTGCTTTTTTTAACGCCTGTAGCGGCAACGCCTGCGCCGCTACAGGTGTTGCGGCAGAAAGCACAAGCCCGCCCTTTCAAACTGGAACTGGAGCCGACGGGCCAATTGTTGTCGCGCCAGCTGCCGCTGCAACATTCCCCCTTGGCGACTATACCGACATTACCGTTAACTCCCAAAGCGAGCTCACGTTTAGCCAAAGTGGTACCTACTTCATAAACACCCTCACTACTGAGTGGCGAAGCGAGCTAACACTGCCTCCCGGGGACTACTGGATCAATGGAAATTTATCGATTGGCCAAAGAGCAGAAATCATACCGGCAAGCCCGGGAACGGTAAGGATATTTGTGAATGGCAATGTCAATTTAGGGGGTGATTCCAGCACTGCGCAATTTGCCTCCGAAGATCTACTTATTTACGCCACAGGCAGTATCGATGTGAACTTTAGAGCCGAGTTTAACGGCTTTCTTTATTCCGCTTCAGGAACGGCAACCGTCTTCTGGCGCGCCGAGATCAATGGCGGTATCTCTGCCGCCAACATCACCATGCAGGCTTTCTCCACAGTGATATACAATCCCACGGCACTCGCAGCAGGCAATTTCGATACTTTTTGCAGCGGTGGCGGAGGCACCACTGTTGACCACCTACAGTTATCCCTAGCCACCAACGCCAGTACTTGCGCAGCTAACACTATGACAATAAGTATTTGCGCCAACATGGACTGTAGCGCCGTCATTGACGACTACACCGGTATCGTCAGCTTATCGACCACTACGGCTCACGGAAACTGGTCTGTTAATAGCGGCCTCGGCACTCTCACGCCCAACCCCGACAATGATAACGACGGCGTAGCCACTTATGCGTTCAATGACAATGACAACGGAATCGTGTCGTTAGATTTAGCCAACACACATGCAGAAACATTAACCGTTAACGCAAGTGATTCCGTCGATAGCGCCACAGGTACATCCAACAACACCACCTTTAGCGACAATGCTTTTGTAATAACAAATATTGATAGCCTCGCGAATGACGTGATCGCTGGCCGCGACCACAGTTTTCGCGTGCAAATGATGCGCCGCGCCATTAGCGGTGACCCAAACAGCGACTGTGCAGTAGCCAGCAACTACAATACCGCAGACGTTAAAGCATGGATTAGCCGAGATGTCGACGACCCCAGCGGCATAGCCCCAAGCCTTATTAGCGCAACAGAAACTCAAGCATTAGCGGATAGCGAGCCTGCACTGATCAACCTAAGCCTGCCCTTTATCAACGGCTCCGCAGACTTCTCACTAGACAGTAGCGATGTAGGCAAATACCAAATCGCATTTAAAGACGATGGCTTGGGCTTCTCTGATCAGGACATTTTAGGTAATTCAGCAACCCTCGTCGTTCGCCCCTTCGGTTTAGATCTGCAGGTCAACACCAACCCCGCCGCCGCCGATAGCAGTGGCGCGATATTTACGCCAGCAGGCAATAATTTTACAGTTAGCGTCAGACCTGTTGCATGGTCATCAATTGATGACAGTAACGATGACGGCCAGCCTGACAACCACGCCGACAACGACCCAGGTAACGGTAATGCGGACTTATCTGATAACACAACTGTCGCAAGCTTTGGGCAAGAAACCCCCGCCGCCTCAGTACAACTAACATCCCAACTAGACCAACCCACTACCGGTACTGACCCAGGCCTACAAGATGGGGACGGCACAATTGCTGACGGCAGAATACTCGACGGCTTCTCCGGCGGCGTTAATAACAGTGCTAGCACCAACCAAGTGTATTACCCCGAAGTAGGTATTATCGAGATCAGCGCCAATTTGAGCCTTACCACCTACCTTGGTGAAGTACGCACGATTACCGGAGATTCCGGCTACGTAGGCCGTTTTTACCCCAATAAGTTTGCCATTATGGAAGATGTCACTGTTGGGGCTTTAGTCTTTGACAGCCAAGTCAACGAAGCTTGCACCACTTTCAGCTATTTGGGACAGAATTTCTCAACAGAAGTGTACATTGCAGCACTCAACAGCTTTGACAACCTCACTCGTAACTACCGAGATGACTTTGCCAAGCTTGACGCAAGCGATACTTTTGTTTGGTCCGCAGTTAACAATGGCGCCGTGGATCTCAGCAGTCGCATTACTCTACTAGGTGTCAACAGTATTGATTGGGCCATTGACGTCAACAACGACACGACAGTCGATTATGGTTATGGTCTTATCGATTCAAATTTACAGTTTAACCGCATAGCAACTCCCGACGGCCCCTATGCAAATGTGCGTTTCGGGCTCCTACCAAGTGACGATGATGGCGTCACCATCCCCACAGCTGATTACGACTTAGAAGTCGACGGCATCGCCGGGAATGACAGTGTCGAGATAGATACTCTCGATAGCGTATTCCGCTTTGGTCGCTTACAAATCGGCAATGCTCACGGCCCAGAAACAGTCATACTCCCAGTGCCTTTCACCACACAACATTGGGATGGTGTAAGTGAATACATTGATAACCTCAGTGATAGCTGCACCGTAATTGCTGCGTCCGACATTAGCTTTGATGACCCACCCAACCCTTTAAGCACCGATGCAAATCGTACCGTTGCAGTCGGCGGCGGCACTAGCACAGGGACTTTTATCTCGCTTATCCCAGCAACAAGTATTAGCTTTGTGGGTGGCGACGCTGGATTAAGCTTCTCAGCTCCTGGGAATGGCAATACTGGCAACTTCCCTATTGACGTCAACCTCACCAATTACGCTTGGTTACGATTTGATTGGGACGGAAATAACAATTTTAATGACGACACCGCGTTACCCAGTGCCGAAGTAGATTTTGGCCACTTTCGCGGCCACGACAGAATCATCTATTGGCGAGAAAAATAGCTTTTTACAAGGTCATTTTCAAAGCACTAATGAGAGCACCCGGTACTTGAGAACAAGACGCAGAACGCCGCTCATAAGAACTTGGGTCATAGAACATTTCCGCAACATTCCCTAAACGCTCAAGGCGGGCGCCAAACATATTAAAAATAGAATCATCAAAGCGCATCACATTGATCGGGGCTTGAATTTTACCGTCTTCCACCCAGAAGCAAGCAAAGCGTGTCATACCAGTAACCCGCCCAGAAGCGCGATCAGAGTAATTCAAATACCATAAATTACTCACGTATACCCCAGTGCCCAAAGCCGCCAACACATCCGCTTCCGCTAAGTCTCCAGCCTCCATCGCTAAAGCCTCCGGCGTTTCTGAGTCCGAGCCGTTATGCAACACATCATATTCTTTCGCGGTTCTAGGCGAGCAAAGCAGCTCTGCTTTTTGCCCCTGAGAAATAAGACCAACGTTATCAGGTTTGATATAACCGGAGCTCTGGAATAACGGCGCAACCCCCTCTTGGGTATTCTCAGAAATATTCACCAAAGGACTAAACCGCTTCCCCTCCCCTAACAATTGCAAGGCAGAAGCTTTAGTCATCCAACTCGCCTGACTAAAACCACCCCAACCAAGCAGATTCATAATTTCATCCACCGCTGCTGGTGCAAGGTATACGCGGTACTCGCCTGGAGATAGCGTCTTTACTGGTTTTTTAAGGTGAGAAAGATGTTCAAGCCCTTGCCGGACTTTGTCATCAAAAACCTCCGACTGCCATTGTCGACCGGCATAGTTACACTTTACCGCCCGGTCTTTCACTGCAGGGTCGTGGCTGCTATATAGGCTCCAATCAAGATTAAAGTTACTGGTACTGTGCCAGTTACGCTGACCTAAGGCATTTCCAAAACCAAAATGCATACTGCCACTTGCAAATATCCCAACAAAATCCAGACCAGCCGCACGCTTAGTAATGGCATCAATACACTCATCACTTGAGGGTAAAGCGTTCACCTGAAAGTGTTCAGAGTCTTGGCGATTTTCACTGTATAAAAGATAAGGGTCAGGCTCAAATGCTGTAAGACTCGCCCTTAAACGAACAATGAGCCGCTCGACCCTGTCGCAATCCAACGCAGCGTCACCACTTATCGCAACAGTACCGTTCACACTGGCGCCGCTACAAATCCAAGTTAAAGCCAACTCGGCCTGACTAACACTACCCGGCTGACGTACTTGCGCCTGGTTCATACGCACAAAGTCCGAGGATTCCGCGTAAAAATTAGCCATAAAAAATTCATCGTTTTTCAGTTGCGCCTGTACATAATCAACCAAGGCATAAAAGCTATCCCTCATCGCTAACTGCTCAGTATCGGCACTCATAGCTCACCCCCGAACACATCAACCTTGTTAAATTTACAAACCGGTGCCGCATGCCCGACAGTGATAACTTGGTTAGGCTCCGCTTTGCCACAATACGGCGTGCCTAGAACCTCAAAGCTATCCTCATTACCTACCGCACTGAGGTTTCGCCAAAACGTCTCAGAGACACCACGATAATTCGGGTTTCGTACCAAGTCCTTTAACTCGCCATCTTCAATCACTCGGCCAAGCTCGCACCCGAATTGAAATTTATTACGTGAATCATCAATCGACCAAGAGCAATTGGTATCCATCAGAATACCTCGCTCAGTGTTAGCAATAATCGACTCAAAGCTGTCTTCACCGGGTTCCACATTTAGATTCGCCATACGATCTAAGGCTGGCCGGTTCCAGCTAGACGCACGCGCATTGGCGGTGCCGCTCAAGCCATTCACGCGTGCCGCTGAATATGCGCCGCCCAAGGGTTGCTTCAAAATACCCCCTTCAATCAACATGACTTTTTCGGCCTTTTGACCATCATCATCGTAAGCGTAGGACGCGAGTTCATGGCCAATAGTTGGGTCAAAGCTCACATTCAACAAAGGCGAGCCATATTGATACTGACCAAACATAGATAAATCCACAAAACTGGTGCCTGCATAATTTCGCTCATCTCCCAGAATACGATCAAGCTCTAAAGGATGCCCAATGGACTCATGGATCTGCAACATCATTTGATTTGGCATCAACACCAAATCCATTTTTCCCGAAGGGCAATTAGGAGCGCTTAGCAAGGCCAAGCATTCCTCTTTTAAGCGACTGCCCTTCTCTAAATACCCGACCTCAGCCAAGGTCTCAAAACCGCCCTGCCGCGAAACATCTGCGGAGCCCAAACTGCGCGTAACAGTTACACTTTGACGATGCGCCGTTACCGATAAGCTTGGAAAGACCTGCTCAACCACCTGCCGAACTTCACCGCCACCATTTGTCGCAAATGTGCAGATCGTTTGCGTTCGCCAAAGTGAAGCCTGCCAACTCACAATATCTTCATGCCCACTAAGCTGTACACTCTGGCTTTGCAGCACCTCAATCTTTTCTTTTAAAGCAATATCATCCCAACTTTGCTGAACTTCCCGACCATAATCTCCGTTTGGATGCGGTGGGCAAAACGCCCCATAGTCCACGCTTAAACCTTCGCAGCTTCTAGCCCAGTGCCGCGCCCGATCAATCGCCTGAACAATGCCAACCTCACTCACATCCGATGTCGCGGCATAAGCAAAACTCCCACAGTGATAGACACTCACCATTAACCCGAAATCACTCGTAAGCGTTAACGGCTGAAGTACACCACGTGCCATGGAGAGTACTTCCGAGTTTTTCTCAACAATTCGTAAGGCACAATAGCCACACTCACTGACCGAGGGTGCAACGCGCTTAAAAGCAGCTAAAATAGCTCTATGCATGAAGATTCCAATTCAAAAAGGGTTTATTTTAAAACGAGGAGTTTATGGTCTTTTCTGTTCGTTATAGTAGCGCAACAGCAAACCATGACGAAGTTATTTGTAATGTGAAGCAAGTATGGTTTGATCGTATAAATCTCACGCCCTGTCGGTTTTTGCCCTAAATACGCTAAAACCCCACAAATGAATTGTCATACAATGTATTCGATCTTATTTCACGCACGGATCACTAAACTTAAGATATAAAACATAATTATTCGCTTAACGGATCAAAACAGTATGAAAATCAAATATTTACTACTCGCGCTAGCTGTTTTTTCGGTAGCAGCCTGTACTAGTAAAGACACAAAACCACATACAAGCGCCTCCAATGCAGAATCAAATCAGCGCTCACTAGAACAGCGCACGACCAATATTGAAGGCCGGATCGACGCGTTAATTGCACAAATGACGCTCGAAGAAAAAGTCTCTCTATTACACGGTAACACCAAATTTTCCGTTGCCTCAATTGAGCGCTTAGGCATTCACGAAATGTGGATGTCAGATGGCCCCCACGGAGTGCGTCACGAAATAAATCGCCACGGATGGAGTGGCGCAGGCTGGACAAATGACCATTCCTCCTATCTACCGCACCTAACCAGTGTCGCCGCTAGCTGGAATAGACGAATGGCCACCCTACATGGCGATGTGCTCGGTAGCGAAGCCCGGCACAGAGGTAAAGACCTGATCTTAGGCCCTGGTATCAACCTAGCCCGCCTACCCCTTTATGGGCGCAACTTCGAGTACATGGGCGAAGACCCTTATCTCGCTGGCAAACTTAGCGTCGCCGAAATTAAAGCCATTCAAGCTAACGATGTTGCGGCCACAGTTAAGCACTATGCGCTTAATACCCAAGAGCTAAACCGTGCAGGCCACAACGCAAAACCCGATGAACGCACCTTGCGAGAGCTCTACTTACCCGCATTTGAAGAGTCCGTAAAAGAAGGCGGCGTCTACGCCATAATGGGCGCTTACAACAGCTACTACGGCGATAATGCCAACCAGAGCAAGCACCTCATCATGGATATTTTAAAAGGAGAATGGGGCTACCAGGGTTTGGTCGTCACTGACTGGGGTTCAGATATCAACACCTACGATGCCGCCGTCAATGGCTTAGACATCGAAATGGGTACAGGGCAGGATGACTACAACAACTACTTTTTAGCCCAGCCACTCATAGATATGGTCAACGACGGCAAAGTCCCCCTATCAGTGGTTGATGATAAGGTTCGACGCATACTTCGCGTTCAAATTCGCATCGGCATGATGGATAAATCTCGCCTCGCTGGTGAGCGCAACACCGCTAAACATCAATCCGCTGCACGAGAAATAGCCTCCGAAGGCATTGTACTGTTGAAAAACGACGCTCAACTACTTCCGCTACAGAAAAAGAAACTCAAGAATATTCTAGTTATGGGGCCTAACACTGACAAAAAGCACGCGAGTGGCGGCGGCTCATCCCAAATCAAAGCGCTATACGAAATCACCCCACTACAAGGGCTAAAAGAATACTTGGGCGACGACGTCGATATTACCGTGATGCGAGCGCGCAGCAGTACTATTAGCCCTATCGCTGGCGATTATATTTTAACTCGCCACTGGACCGGAACCCCCGCTTGGAACCTACTATTTTATAGCGACGCCTCGCATAAAGAGCAGATAAAGACAGCCTCTATTCCGGCGAGCCAATACTCACCAGCGAAAGGCGAAAAGGAATACGTTACGCTGACCGCCGAAGTAGCGCCAACAGACTCTGGAATACATACCCTTAAAATCGCCGCAATCGGTAAATTTAAAGTATTTATTAACGGTAAAATGATCTTCGAGCGCAACAGTCATAACAAGGACATTATCACTCACGATGTCACTTTAAACGGCAAGCAAAAGTACTGGTTTGAGCTGCACTACGAGGGGGAAGACGGCCTTACTCTCGGCTGGAACGCTCCCGGCAACCCCTTTGACAGCGAAGAGAAATACCTTGCCGCTGCAAAAGCCGCCGATGCAGTCCTATATTTTGGTGGCCTCAGTCACAACGAAGACCGCGAAGCCATTGACCGCATGAACATGACACTGCCTGATAGCCAAGATGAGATCATCTCAAAGCTACTCGAAGTAAACGACAATACCGTAATCTTTATGGTCGCAGGTTCTGCTGTCGAGATGCCGTGGGTCGATAAGGCCAAGACTTTGGTTTGGGGTTGGTACGGCGGTATGGAAGCGGGCAATGCCTTTGCCGAAGTCTTATTTGGCGACGTTAATCCCGGCGGAAAAATGCCCATCACCCTCCCAGTAAAACTTGAAGACACCTCCGCAATCGCTTTGGATGACTACCACTTTGAAGAAAGCACTTACCCCGACGGCGTATTTATCGGCTACCGCTGGCTCGAAAAGCAGAACATTAAGCCCATGTTCCCCTTCGGCCATGGGCTTTCCTATACCACTTTTAGCTACGCCAATATCCAGCTATCCGACAGCCGGATAAGTGGCGACGACACCTTAACTGTCACCGCAAAGATTACCAATACAGGAAAAGTCGCAGGCGCAGAGGTAGTACAGCTTTACCTCAATGATAAAATCGCCAGCGTCCCTCGCCCTAAAAAGGAACTCAAAGGTTTTGACAAGGTATTCTTAGATCCCGGCGAAAGTAAAACCGTCAGTATGACCATTAAAAAACGCGACCTATCTTTCTGGGATATTAACAGCCACAACTGGCTTGCTGAAGCAGGTGAGTTTGAAGTTATGCTAGGAGCCTCAATCAGTGATATTCGCCTGCGTGAGAGCTTTCAATATCAATAGAAATAGAAATAGAAATAGAAATAGAAATAGAAATAGAAATATTATAGGGATATAAACAGAGATAGAGCTAATAGATAAAGCCGAGCCAGCGCAGATTCATGCGCTGGTTTTATTAGGGCTGCGTTGAGCTTACCTTGCAGGAACAAGCCTTAAACCCCCGCCACCACCTTAAATAAAATCAAATCCGACATATCAGAGCTGAAAGGCTCACCAAGTGTTAAGCAACCTTTGCCCGTCAAGGGATAAAACTCATCACGGATAATCACACTATTAGTATCACCCATTTTGACTACAGTGCCATTAGTGCTTTTATCAATAACACCAACTTGGTTATCTTTCACGTCAACCAAACAATGAACTCGCGACACGACATCTTTTTGCACGATTAGGTGACAAGTAGTGTGATCGCGTCCGATAAAAAAAGGTAAGTCCTTCAAGCTGACACGGTATGACTTGCCCTGATAAAACAAATCAAGGCGAGAGAATTTACCTTCTATCGTTTGAAGAAGATCAGAATTAATTAAAGTATTTGGGCCATCGTCGTTCATGTTCAGCTTATGCGGTCTACGTGTCGATCGTTATTTGAACATAGTTTATCTCAAGACACACGACGAACTATACATTACGGATAACAAAAAGCGATTTGATAGCATTTAAAAGTATTAACGATTAAAAACGACAGTCTTTTTATCATTAAGTAAAATACGATGCTCACCATAGCGCCTCAAAGCCCGCTGTAAGGTAACAGCCTCAATATCACGGCCGATCTGCACCAATTCTGCTGGTGAGTTCGCGTGAGTCACACGCTCAACGGATTGCTCGATAATTGGACCTTCGTCCAATTCAGCAGTCACGAAGTGCGCCGTCGCACCAATCAATTTAACCCCACGAGCGTAGGCCTGATGATAAGGTCGTGCGCCTTTGAATCCAGGCAAAAAAGAATGATGGATATTAATCGCCCGACCCGATAACTCACGACACATATTATCTGACAAAATTTGCATATAGCGAGCAAGTACCAGTAATTCTGATTGCGTATCCGCCATCACCTCAAGAATTTGTGCTTCCTGCTCAGCTTTAGTGTCTTTCGTGACAGGTAAATAATGATAAGGCAGACCATACCATTCCGTTAAAGCACGCATTTCTTCATGATTGGACACCACCCCAACAATTTCAACAGGTAACGAATTACCTTTCCACGCATTTAAGAGATTGTTTAAGCAGTGACCCCATTGAGAAACAGCAATCAAGACACGCGGCTTGATACGGTTATCACACAAATTCCACGTCATATTGTAGCGGTCAGCAACGGATTGAAATGCCGATTTTACATCCGAAATACGCTTAGGCCCCTCGACAGATTCCAACAGGGTGCGCATAAAAAAACGATGCGCGTGCACATCTTCAAACTGTGAAGACTCACGAATATTGAACCCCTGAAGCGAGAATAATCCAGCCACAGCAGCCACAATGCCGGGCTTATCATCACAACTAAAAGTTAATATTAAATCTTCTACATCACTGGACATGCTAACCCTTATTTATAAACCCGCGCCTTCGCCGACATACCATAACTAGAAAGCCATAACTGGGAAGCCATACTACAAAATACCAAAACAAAAAGCGACTAACCCTTAAGCCCGCTAAAAGACAATAGGTAAAAACAGGCTGCAAGTTAGGCAAATAGTTAACCACTAGGCATCAACATCGTTTCCATTAGCGAGCTTAAACCCGACGCACCCGCCAAGGAAAAACCCCCATCTACCGGCAAAACAACACCACTCACATAACTTGCCAGCGGCGAGGATAGGAACATACATACACTGCCAACATCTTGCGTACCCCCCAAGCGTTTTAGTGGTACCGATTGCCTTGTCGCTTCCATGATTTTCGGTGTTGGCGCTAAACGCTTCATGCCCTCAGTGCCATCAATGGGCCCCGGCACAATACTGTTTACCCGAATGCCCTCCGGCCCCCACTCCATTGCCAAACAACGTGTCACCATATCAACGCCCGCCTTCGCTGCACACACATGCGCTTGCGCCACCATGGGCAAAAAAGCCTGTGGCGCCGAAATATTAACCACACTCGCCCCAGGTCGAGTTAAATGAGGGTATGCTGCGTGAGCCACATGAAAAGTACCTAGAAGATCAATATCCACAACAGACTTAAACGCATTGGCCGACATATCTTTTGCTAAAGCAGGGAAGTTCCCAGCGGCACCTGAAACTAAAACATCGAAGCTTCCAAATGCTTCAAATACCGTCGCTAAGCCCAGTTTTAGCGCATCAACGTCTCTCACATCAGCGCTAAAGCCCATCGCCTCACCACCAAAAGCCTTTAAAGCTTGAACCGTATCATCCACCTTTTCCTGGCTGCGACTAGCCACGGCAACTTTAGCACCATGCTTAGCAAAACACTCCGCAATACCCCGGTTAATACCGCTAGTACCACCAATAACAACGACCGTTTTACCGGAAAAATCAATCTCAATAGCCATGTAATATGCCTTTTAAATTTTAGTGATATTTAGTGATTACTCGTTAGTGATTACTAGAGAAAAAACCTACTCAAAGGATGAGAAGTCTGTGGGGCGTTTCTCAAAAAAAGCCGTCGCCGCTTCAGCAAATTCTGGCCCTTGCAGCCCGGCAATAAATAAATCTATTTCCGCGTTTACTGCCTGTTCAATGCCTGCCTGCGTGGTCACTTTTAATAAAGCTTTAGTATTACGAACAGCTTTAGGCGGTAACTTCGCCAACTTCGCACATTGCGCTTTGGCAAGGTCTACAGGGTTATCAACAATCTCATTCACCATACCGATCGTTTTAGCAAGCTCAGCGCCAAAAGGCTCACCCAATAGCAGTAGCTCCGATGCCTTGAGGTGCCCAGCCATACGCGGCAACAAATAAGACGAGGCATACTCAGGGCACAAACCTAAACCCACAAAAGGTAAGTGGAAGGTGGCGGAGCCTGAAGCGTAAACTAAGTCAGCATGAAGTAACAACGTCGCACCAATACCGATGGCCGCCCCTTCAACAGCAACCACAACGGGTTTTGGGCAGGTCAGCAGCGTCTGCATAAAACGCTTAATTTCTGGTAACCCATTACCACTAGCAAAATCAGCTAAATCATTTCCTGCGCAAAAACAGCCGTCACTGCCTCGCAATAAGATTGTACGGATTTTAACGTCACCGACCGCCTCATCAATCGCATCAGACAACGCGCGGTACATCGCCACATTTAATGCATTCTTCTTTTTCGTCCGCGCTATGACAAGCTCTAAAATAGCGCCATCACGCTTAACCACAATGTACTCACTCATAAATGCACACCTTCTTCCATTGTTGCTGCCCCCCAATTAGAGGGCATAAGATAATCACAAAGCTGCACTACAACGCACGATAACCCTGCGACTCAACGAGTATTTACCTAAACATGTCAAAAACACATTAACCGCACACCACTTTACCGTTACAATTCTCGCTCATCATTAGATTAGTCGCATTACTGCAACAAAAGACAGCAAAAGGCAGCAAACAAGGCACCATTACCTATGAATATTCGTAACTTCTTGGATACACAAGTACGCCAAGCCATGACACTTGCGGAGCTTCCCGCAGATTTAAACGCTCATGTTGCTGTTAGCAAAAATGCCGCATTTGGTGATTACCAAGCAAATGGCGCAATGGCAGCCGCTAAAGCGGTAAAAATGCCACCACGAAAAGTGGCTGAAAAGATTGTCGAGAAGCTGTCATTAGATGCAATTGCAGAAAAAATTGAAATTGCAGGACCGGGCTTTATCAATATCCATTTAAATCAAACTTGGCTAGCAAAGCAATTAACCGAAGTCAGCAATGATGTCCGCCTCGGCGTTGAGCAAAAAACCACAACGGAGACCGTTGTGGCCGACTATTCGTCTCCAAACCTTGCCAAAGAGATGCACGTTGGGCATTTACGCTCAACCATTATTGGCGACGCTATTGTTAGAGTACTGGAGTTTTTAGGTGACAAGGTGATCCGCCAAAACCACGTAGGCGACTGGGGAACCCAATTTGGCATGCTCATCGCTGAACTTGAAGACAAAATGGGCAAAGGCGAGCAAGCAGAGCTCGCACTGAAGGATCTTGAAGGCTTTTACCAGCAATCGAAAAAACGTTTTGATGATGACGAAGACTTTGCCGCCCGTGCACGACAATACGTTGTCAAACTGCAATCGGGTGATGAACAGGTACTGGCGTTATGGAAAAACTTCAAAGATGTATCTTTAACCCATAACCTCGATATTTATCAAAAACTTAACGTCACGCTCAACAGAAATAACGTCAGAGGCGAAAGCGCTTACAACGATGATCTAGCGCCCCTAGTCGAGGAGCTAAAACAACAAAAACTTATCGCCGAAGACCAAGGCGCGCAAGTGGCGTTCCTACAAGAACTCGCAGACAAAAAAGGCAATCCAAGCCCTGTCATCGTGCAGAAAAAAGACGGTGGCTACCTTTATGTGACCACAGATTTAGCAGCGCTGCGTTATCGCCACTCACAACTGAATGCCGAGCGCGTCATGTATTTTATTGATGACCGCCAGTCACTCCATATGAAGCAAGTTTTTATTCTAGCGAAAAAAGCCGGTTTTATCCCGGAAGCCACGCGTCTTGAGCATCACGCTTTTGGCAAAATGCTAGGCAAAGACGGCAAACCATTTAAGACCCGAACGGGTGGAACGATAAAACTCGCAGACCTGCTAGACGAAGCTGTTGCACAAGCAGCGATCATCGTTAAGCAAAAAAACGATGCGCTAAGCGATAGCGAAGCTGCAGAAATTGCGCAAAAGGTGGGGATTGGTGCGGTTAAATACGCTGACCTATCCATCACTAGAACAAATGATTATGTCTTTGACTGGGAGAGCATGCTGAGCTTTGAAGGGAACACAGGCCCCTACATGCAATACGCCTACGCCCGGATTGCGAGTATTTTTCGTAAAGCCGAGTGCAACATGGGCGACTTACAAGCCAACATCCTGTTACAGGCACCTCAAGAAAAAGCGCTCGCACTCAAAGCACTGCAATTTTCAGAAGCGATAGAGATGGTAGCAGCTGAGGCATATCCACACATGCTATGCACGTATCTATACGACCTCGCGAGTATGTACATGACGTTCTATGAAGCCTGCCCAATATTGAAAAGCGAGGTAAGTACTGAGCTTAGAGACAGCCGCTTACAATTAAGTAAAGCAGTCGCGCTTACCCTAAAGACTGGCTTGGGCTTGCTTGGGATTGAAGTAATGAGTCGAATGTAACCAATGCTCGCAAAATAGTAAGAGCCGGGTCAGTACATTCCGGCAAACACTAGCGAGCTATTCTTGAACACGTTTAATAACAGCTCTAAGCCGCAGGCTCAGTATACTTCTTCTTTCGGTAGGAGATAACAGGAGCGCTTTTAGCTGGCTTCTGCTCGTTACCTGCGCCGTAACTACTCACACCCTGATCACCGCCATGAGATGCATGAGTCGTGTGGAGGCTTTGACCACCATGGCTTGACGGTGGGTAAGACCATTGCGTAGCTTGTCCGCCTGGACGAGTCGAGGCGACTACCTCCGCTTGGTTTCCAGGCTCAGGGCGCTCGCGTTGAGTCGGGGGGCTTGGGTTGGCTGCAACACCTGGGCGTATAGTGCCATCACCCTCACCCGCAGCCTTTTCACTCTGTATACGGCGATAAATTTCTTCACGATGCACACTAACTGATTTAGGAGCATCGATACCAATACGTACTTGGTTTCCACTAATCCCCAAAACGGTGACGGAAACATCGTCCCCAATCATTAATGTTTCACCAATTCTACGGGTCAAAATCAACATAGTTATACTTTCCTAACATTCCAAGTAACAAATAAAAGGCAATGTAAGCTAACAAAAGATAAACCCAGGCAGGACAAACACTTCCGTAATAACTATCTCCGCTTTACTCACGACGTCCTCGTAAAGCTTCGACACTCCCTCTACCACAAAGTTTAAAGCTCTCTTTTATAGTTACCCATATTATGCACTGACAAATCAATAACTCAGTATTACTACTGGAAGTCAGCATTTATAGATAATTGTAAAGACCCAAAATGTACAGGCCTAATAGGGCGCGTACCTTACATTGAAACCTTAATAAAGTCATCGATTTTAATCTAAGTTGAGAGAGATCGCACAGTTTTATTTCTGAAAAACAATTATAGACGCCACAATAGCAATTTTGATGCTACATATTTGCTGTCATGCCATGTAAACATCGCCGGTATAGCCCATAGCGACTAGTGGTCATTTCGACAAATTAAATATCTTTAATGACGCCCAAAACACGAAAACCAGACAGTTTACAATATTGAAAATCGTTCGCAAAACACCCGGAACGATTAAATATTAATCTTAAAATGTGGCGCCTACACCCTCTATCGGCTATATTTACATATAGTGTTTTGTTATTTATTGCGCCCAATCGACACCCAACTAGCAAAACCCAAAAAAACCACATGAAAATTTAATCGCACATTCGAGGTTTTTTTAATGAAATCACCAACAAGAATCTTACTTGCCATATCTTTCCTATTCGCTTCTATGCCCACTTTAGCGGCAAACCAGTGCTCCACTATCAGCTGCGACTGCAGCAAACTCCCCACGCAATCATGGCAAGAAACATGCCGTAATCAGGAGAATCGGCTAGTAGCCAATTGCGTCAAAAACAACAATGCCTCCATTGGCTATTGCTCACTACATGGACCGCAGGCTAACGCTTTACCTTTGGCAACAAACATAACTCAGGTAGCCCCCGCTACACAGGCACAATTCACCGAGCTAAACCACAAAGCCGCATTAATTTATTGGTCAATGATCAACGACTTTGATTACTTCAAAAGGCATATCGAAAAGCGTCGATTTATTGCTGCTCGCGGTGCCCTAGAGCTCATCGATAAAAACTCAGATACACTTTATACCCTTCAACAAAAACTCTCTTCTGGGCTCGCAGCAGAGGATAAAAATGCACTTTCTCAACAATCTTGGAGAGATTACTCTCAAGATGCCTTAGGAGCAGCCACTGATTTGTACAACTATAGTGAGTATCTACTCAACACTTACGACACCCTAGATAACGAGCAGCAACGCAACAGGATGCGTGACGTAGGCATTCAGTTGATGGCGACAGCAGGTAAGGTATATGAACAGGCCGGTTTAGCTTATGGCAACGGTATGCGCCATAAACATGCGGCACAAGCGTGGAAAAATGCCTCCCAAGCGTCTGCACTTATTCTCTCTCACTCTACTGAGAAAACGAATCAATCCAAACAGAATGAATACTACCGTTATCAGTCTGCTTCACGACTACATCGCGCCAGTTATCATTGGGCAATTGGCGAAGGAAAAGGTGCGGCAGGGGAGAGTTTAGTAGAGGCTCAGAAGTTTATGGGCAACGGCGGTTCAGCTATTAGCGGTATCGTCAGAGAGGAAGAAGCTATTCGCGCCTCACAGCCTTACTGGCGTAAATAAACGAGCCTCTGGTACTAAGTAAGAACGATATGATACAGCCCTAACAATACTTCCTGCTGTTAGGGTTTTTTTCTGCTTGGATCTGCTCTGCTTGAACCTAAGCCCTTCTTAAACCAAAGCTCTGCTAGAGCCGACTCAGCTCAAGTCTCGCTTAAATGGAGGCAAGGCATCAATCAAAGCTCTACCGTAACGCTTAGTAAGAATACGCTTATCTAGAATCGTCACCTTTCCAGTATCGCTCTCGGAACGCAGTAAACGACCAGCAGCCTGAATTAACCTCATCGACGCATCGGGTACCGATATCTGCATAAAGGAATTCCCGCCTTGAGACTCGATCCACTCTGCCAACGCCGCTTCTTGTGGATCATCTGGCACAGAGAACGGAAGCTTTGCGATAATCACATGCGTGCAATACGCCCCAGGTAGATCGACACCCTCTGAAAAGCTCGCTAAACCAAAAATTATACTACCGAGATTTTGATCAATACGCTCACGGTGCTTTTTCAATAAAGCCTGCTTACTTTCAACGCCTTGCATCGAAATTAAATCGGCAAACTCCCTTGGTAAGCTCTCATGCACTTCAAACATCTGCTTACGCGATGAAAACAGTACCAAGCTGCCAGCATCCACATCAATGATCTTTTGCACGGCCTCTACAACACTTTCGGTATGCGCCACCACGTTGTTCGCTTCAACCGCAAATGACGGCACCGAAAGCACAGCATTATTGGCATAATCAAACGGACTCGGTACTTGCAGGTAAACACAGTCCTTACCCGTGCCTGCGCGGTAATCAAAGCGCTCAAATGTCCCTAGGGCGGTGAGTGTTGCCGAGGTCACCAAAGCGCCGCAGCATTGATCCCACAAACTATCACGCAGGGTAGCTGCGGCTAGTATGGGGCTAGATACCAACTCAAAATCATAGGCTTCGTTAAATTCGTGCAAAGTCACCCAGCGTGCGATAGGCGGGAGTTTTGACGATTGACGCTCCTTGGGTGCATCCGAATAACTCCGCCACAAACTAGCATTGGCTTGGGCACGACTCAACCAGCTACCAATAACACCGTGTGTCATTTCAATATCAATTTTAGGAACGCAGGGGTAATCGTCGTCTAATAAAATACTCAGCTCTTTGTTGAGCTTTTCGAGAATGTTTTCCAAATCAAAAAAACCGTCGTACAACATGCTCGCAAGCGACGACAAAGACTCAGGGACGACGCCATGCTCAAAGCGCAAACGAGGGGTGTGCTGGGTTCTATCAACCTCAGCTGCGAGATACTCAATGACGTGAAGGTTCTCCTCTAAGCGCGAGCGAACCTTTTTTAGCATCGCCTCCAGCGGCTTAAACAGCTGTAAGAAATAATTCGCATCCGCCATGGATTTGGCAATCTCGGTGCAGTGGCCTTCACTTTGCCCTAACCACCGAATTGAGCCTTTATAGCGTGTGTTCTGAGCAAAGTGATTAAGCGCCTTACCGGGCAGATGATGCCCCTCGTCAAAGATGTAAAGCGTGTTTTGTGGTGCCGGTAAAATCGCGCCGCCGCCTAAGGCTAAGTCGGCTAAGACCAAGTCGTGATTGGCCACCACGCAATCGGCTGAATCTAATTCATCACGCGCTTTAAAAAAGGCACACTGATTAACAAAACCACATTTCCTACCGGTACATTGACGATGATCCGTTGTCACTCGCTGCCAAGTCAAAGGGGCAATCTCTTCTGGCCAAGCGTCTTTATCGCCGTCCCAATCACCAGACGACAGGCTGTCCATCATTACCTGATAAATACCGTCATCGCCGTCGGTAATGTTTCCGTTAAAATCTTCGTTTAGGGAGAAAAGCGCAAGATCCTCAACATCAGACAAGATACGATCGAGTTTCGTCATGCACAAATAGCGACTGCGCCCTTTAGCCAGGCGAAATTGAAATTCGAGCCCACTGTGACGAATAATATCGGGGAGATCCTTCATTACCACCTGCTCTTGTAGAGCAATCGTCGCGGTAGAGATCACAACCCGTTTTTTAAGCGCTTTCGCGATCGGTAAAACCGCCAACAAGTAAGCCACGGTTTTACCCGTCCCAGTCCCGGCTTCAACTGCGCATAAATGCTGTCCCGATTCCCGCTTGCCTTCACCGTCCAAGGTAATGCCACCGAGAGATTTTGCCACCTCGGCAATCATCAATTTTTGGCCGTAACGCGGCTTAAGCGATTTAGACTTTAAGAACTGGCTATATGCAGTCTGTATTTGCGATTTTATTTTACTATCTAACATGAGGGCAAGGCCAGTTGAATGAGCTTAAGTAGCCCCGGTTAGCTCAAGGTGCTTATATACCGGGTTAGCGTAGCAGCGCAATAATATTTTTAAGTGCTGCTGTGGACACGAGTCGATATATTTTTTATACGTTTTACGCCTCTCAGACAAATCTAAATCGGCAAATGGCGTTTGCGTCTTACCTATTGGAACATTTGGTATTTTTCCCTCTAGCATTTCATAGGCAAAACAATTACTGGCATGTAAAACGTAATTGCGATCGATTTGACGATCTAGCTCAGCATGAACTTCATCCGTACTTTCATAGGCATCGTTCAAAATTTTACCGAAAGTCAGGTGCACATCGCCTTTGTAGCCGGTAATGCCCTTAGCGATGCTCGCCACGTCCTCCTGCTCACCTTTGGTGTAAGAGCCGTTAGTCTCTATTTCATAAAGTTCCCGCGCTTTATCAAAGCCACAGGGGTCATACTCATATGAAATTGTCACCGGAACAATGCGTATCCGACGAAAGTGCTCCTCAAGCGGCTCTGGCTTTTTCCTGCTCAGCGCTAACATACTCACAATAGCCGGATTCGTCTTATCAATGCCATCTTTTGCTCGACCTTCGCGCTGAGCAATCCAGACGCTCTCACCATCCTCAACCACTGAGTGATGAATATAACGTGATAAAAGTTTAGCTGCTTTCAATTTTTCACGCAGCGACGTGGCCGAGCGATTCACAATAAAACTTTTGTTGAGGCGCATCAGATCAGAAGCAAAGGGCTTAGTGAGGAGATTATCCCCTGCAGCAATACGTAAGGTGCCGAAGCCTGCATGGTACAAAGAAAAGTTCACCATGGCAGAATCCATCGTAATGTCACGATGATTACTAATAAATAAGTGCGCTTGATCCTTATCTAGGCGTTCAAGCCCGGAGACACTTAGCTCATCAATAGTGTTATCGACCACATCTTTGACCATGCCTTCCATAAAATGCTGAAAGTCAGCCACGGTGTGAATTTTTCCGGCGACTTTATTGAGCTTCGAGCGCGCAAGTTTGCGTAACACAGGCGCTAAATAAGCAGCTGATTTAGGAAACTTAAGCTTTACGAGCGTGTCGATACATTCACGATCATTAATAAGCCGATTCAGCACCGGTTTTACTTCGTCATCATTATATGGACGAATATCATCAAATTCAGACATGGTTAACCCTGAGATGATTGTATGTCACAATAATTGGATAGCCCCAAAGAAGCGCCCAATATGCAAATTAAGGCGGCGATTATACCGCGCCGTTTATAGCTTGACTAAAGATTCATGCCTCCTAGCCGTGCGAATATTCTGTTTTTTTCAGCAGAACACCACAAAAGCAGATATCGGTGGGGTCTTAATGCCTTTTCTCTCCTATGATAAGATCAAAGCAATCGTGTTTGATTTTATAAATTTATGAAAATTCTGCTCGTTGAAGACAGTGCAACTCTGCGTCATGTCATGTGCTCATATATCAGCGCAGCCGGACATGAACCCGTTGTCGCCGAGAGCGGTGAGGGTGCCTTACAGATCCTAGAAAAAAACCCGGTTGATATGGTCATCATGGATGTCGAGATGCCTGGGCTCAATGGGTTTGAAACAACTCAACTCATCCGAGAATGGTTAGGCGATCATTGGATACCCATTATCTTCGTCACTGGAAGAAGTGAAGACTCCAGCCTTGAAGCTGGCATTGCCGCTGGCGGCGACGATTACTTAATTAAACCTATAAGCCAAATTATTCTCAACGCAAAAATTCGCGCGATGGCACGCATTACCGAAATGCGCAAAGAGTTAAGCGACCTTAACGATGAACTCACAATACTCAGCCAACGTGACGGTCTTACGCAATTATACAACCGCCGTACATTTGAAGAAAAAGCGCACGAAATATGGAAGCTATCACAGCGTAACAAAGAACCTTTCACGATTATTCTGCTAGATATCGATTTCTTTAAACTCTATAACGACCACTATGGCCACCTAGCAGGTGACGACTGTATTCGTGAAGTTGCCCAAACGCTATTAAAATGCTTGTCCCGTGCTGGGGACATTGTCGCTCGTTACGGCGGGGAAGAGTTTGTCGCAATTTTACCAAACACCCCAGAACGTGGAGCGATTCATATCTGCGAGGTCATACGCTCTGCCATAGAGCGGCTCGGCGTCAAGCATCGAGCCTCCCTGGTCAATGCGGTTGTCACCGTAAGCATTGGCGCAAGTGTCGTGAATTTTACTGCAGGTACAGACTTAGAATTTCAGATCGACCAAGCGGATCAGGCGCTATACAAAGCCAAGCACAATGGCCGCAACCGATGCTGTGTTAAAGAGTACAACCCCAAAAGTAAGATCTTAGTGATCGATGACTGCGAAGACGCAATTGCAAGCTTGAACGAAAAACTACGCCAGCATTGCTCAATCATATCCTCGTGCGAGCCAGACGAATGCATCGCCCTAGCGGAAGAGTTTAGACCTGATATGATCCTACTGAATATGCACTTAAAAGGCTTAAACGGACAAGCTTTTTGCGCGCGTCTTCAGTCAAATACAGTGACGGCAAAAATCCCTCTGATTATTATTTCATCAATTGAAACAAGTGAACTGAAAGCTTTAACAGAGCAGGTTCATGCAACGTCTTGCCTGCAAAAACCCATTGATAGCGAACAACTGCTAGCCAAAGTAAGCCAATACATTCATCCGCATTAGAGGTGGGGGATTGGGCTTTAAGTTAAGCGCTTGATCAAGCGCCTAGTGAAATTCGAGATTGATTAATGAATACTATTACGTACGCAAAGCCAAAGCACACAGAGTGATTTGTCTTTTTTACCGCCCGATTTAGCAAGCTTAGTAGTTTTCTTGCCTTTAATCTCTTTGCCGGTGATATAACCATCGCCGTTGCTATCAAAGCGATCAAAACTACCGAGATAAGAACTGTACTCTTCACCGCTGACACTACCATCATTGTCAATGTCTAACTTATTAAACCGCGCCTCAAGCATCGCTTTACGGCGCAGCTCATCAACACGCTTGTATTCCCCAAACGACACTTCGCCATCGAGATCGACATCAAGAACAGAGAAAACGCGCTTGCGTTTCTCACTGATCTCATCCGCGGAGATCGCTCGATCTCCGTTGACATCATACTTAGCCAACAAGCCAAGCTTGGCTTCAGGCTGCGCTTCGGTCTGATCCATCAAAGTGCTGTCTGCTAGAACATAAATAGAGGCAAATCCCAATGCCAAAGCGCCTACATACCGTACTAGAAACTGACTGGTCATAACGCGTTACCTCACTCTCTTACTATGTTACCGACACCAGCTGAAATCGCTGGTGACACTTAATTCGATTTGTAGTTTAAGTATAAGTGAGTAGTCGATATGCAACGAGATTCAAATCACAGTGCAGAGAACATCAAATAACATTTCAAGATAGCCACTAGCACCTTATTACCTTTTTAGTTATTAAAAAGTGGTTTTGTTATAAGAAAGCGGCGTATGTGATACGTTGCACATAAAAAACACAGTGTTGCAGTCAGGGTGCCCCAGTGTGTATAAGCGTATCAACCTGCTGTGATCCCAAACTATTTTGCATAAGCCAATATCGGCCTACGAACGTTTATGAAACCAATTAACCGGCCTCGCATATTTATCCACTTGCTCAACCACATCCAAAATCATCGCAAACAAGGCCATCCTAACTAACAGGCCATTATCCGCCTGGCGGAAAATGGCTAAATTCGGGTTCTGGTTTAAATCATTATCCAGTTCATTAGCATCTGCACGGGAATCCCGTGGCAGAGGATGCATGATGACGGTGTTTGGCTCGCAGTATTTTGTATATATGGCTTGGTTTAAGCGAAAGCGTCCACGGTATGAATCCGCCTCTTGTTTGGAGGCAAAGCGCTCTTCTTGGATACGCGTCGAGTACACAATATCAACGTGGCTGATATTATTTGGTAAGTCGGATGTCACCGATACTTGATGGCCGTGATCTCGCAACTTAGTCACGTACTCATCTGGCATTGCCAATTCATCAGGCGAGATTAAAACAACATGTAGGTCATTAAAAAGACACAGCAGATGGCTGAGTGAGTGCACTGTTCGACCATATTTTAAATCGCCAATCATTGCTATGCGCAAACCATTTAAGGTGCGGCCTAGGGCACGCAATTCTTTTTGTATAGTGTAAAGATCCAACAAGGCTTGACTGGGATGTTCGTTCGCACCATCGCCTCCATTGATAACAGGAACACGGCTCGCAGCGGAAAACTCACCGACAGAACCTTCTCCTGGGTGGCGCATGCAAATCACATCACTATAACCGGATAGCACTCTAGCGGTATCGTATAAGGATTCACCTTTCGCTATGGCCGAGCTTTGAAAGCCCGTTGTCTCACGTACCTCCCCCCCTAACAGATTAAACGCACAACCAAAGCTGATCCGTGTACGGGTACTAGGCTCAAAAAACATATTCCCTAAAATGGCTCCCTCTAAAACTCGGGTAACTTTGTGCCTTAACGCATAAGGCTCCATAGAATCGGCAACGGAAAAAATTCGCTCGATATCTGCACGTTCAAACTGCTCTACCGATAATATATTGGCGCCTGCAAAATCCAAGGTTATGTACCTCACTGAAAATGAAAAGGTGGTATTTTCAGGTCGCAATTCTAGCCTTCAAAAGGGCTATGGTAAATCAATTATTCTACCAAGCGCCCATAAGCGGCTTTTGAATAGCAATCCTGTGGCCTACTTTTGACCTTAGTTCCAAGCTTAATCACGGCCTTAATAACAGTCTTAGCCGCTGTCATATTTCGGGGTGATCCAGCTGATATTGCTCAGCCTTAGACAGGGCGTGATTTCGCAGCTCCGACAATATTGCGATATTAGCGGCACTCTGCCCAACCTCATCCGTCAAGGCCTGAATTCTGGCCATTAAACCTTCATATGACAAGCGTGTACTGCCACGGTCTTCAGAGCCAGTTAACAGCCGCTGCCTTACGAATGCGTGCCACTGCTGCTTAGCTGTATCGCTCAATTGATCAAAATGATTACGGGCTAAATAGCGACTGAACATCTGCTTTAATCTTGCATCTGAAAAGTCGGGGCGCATCGCCACCAGTGTACTGACGGTAGCGTCACGTACTTTGGCCATCTCACGCTTATCAGCATCCCCAATAAAACCATCATAAAGCTGCGTTTCAGGATCAGACCCGCCTTCGAAATTCGCCAAACGATGCACTTGCCGCAATTTGTCGGCAATATCTAAGTTTTTCAGGCTTTGCCAATGACGCTCACACATCGTCTTATCAATCCCAAGCCGTCTTGATGCATCAGCGTCGAGCAATTTTGGCGTCGTCAATATTGGGCTCTTGTTCAAGTGTACTAATTTTATCGGTAAGCGTTGCTGACCTTCAGGCAGATCCTCTTCACGGGTAAACACACGTTGATGGATTTGCTCAGCGCTAAGCTCCGCTAAAGGAGAGGGATCGACCGACAACTCATAACATATCACCGCATTTTTATTGACCGGATGCATGGCAATCGGAGCAATCAAACCCACACAACCACGAGTAGACGGAAACTGCGAAGAAATGTGCAGTAAAGGCTTACGTGATTCAAAATCCATCATTTTCATAACCGCTTGTTTGGAGCGATTTTGGCAAACAAAGTCGTACAAGGCAGTTTTTTTATTTTTAATCAGCTTTGCCAAATTAATCGTCGCTTCAACATCCGAATAGGCATCATGCGCTGCAGTATGACCAATGTCATTGGCAGCGGTAAGGTTTTCTAATTTAAAACTCGGCTTGCCATCGACCACCGGCCATTCAATTCCATCGGGGCGCAAAGCATAAACGAGGCGTACCATATCAATAATATCCCAACGAGAATTCCCGTTGCGCCACTCGCGCTCATACGGGTCATAAAAGTTGCGATACAAGGTGTAACGCGTCACCTCGTCGTCAAATCGAATTGAATTATACCCAACACCGCAAGTCTTTGGCGTGGCTAACTGTTGATGTATTTTGGCAATAAATTCCCGCTCTGGCAGACCTTTACTGGCCACCACCTGAGGCGTTAGCCCGGTCACAAGGCAAGCCTCTGGGTGAGGCCATAAGTCTTCCGGTGGCTGGCAATAGATCACCAAAGGCGAGTCAATAATATTTAGATTCTCATCCGTTCTAACCCCAGCAAACTGACTGGGTCGATCAATAGAGGGTTGTGCTCCCCAAGTCTCGTAATCATGCCAATAGAACGTATTCATACCTTTTTTCAGCCTCCGAAATCGCCATTAGATAACCCGCTTTTGATAACCGAATTAATTTACAGATACAAATTCACACTGATAATAATATATATAGCTACAGCCTGAGAATTAATGACTATCTTATCAGTAAGCGTTATCGAAGACTGACGTACATTACTGGCATTCATGCCTATCTATGCCGATACTTGTAGGTATCATCACTATTTACGCCAACTATTTACGCCAAAAGCACTGATTGTTAGCACATACCGAGGCTAGACCAATGACAAGCTGGTATCTGGAAGGTGATTTCCACAACGATGGCACCGTAAGTCATCAACATATTAAGAATCTACCAGCGGTTCTCGGACGAGATGAATCACTCGGCCTCACAATTTACTCACCTTCGGTTTCCAGAAAACACGCAAGACTTGAGTTACGAAATGATGCCCTTTGGATCATGGATCTTGACAGTCGCAACGGCACTTACGTGAACCGAGAACTCATCAAAGCACCAACACATCTCGACCACGGCGATATCATCCACCTTGGCTCAGCTGAGATTCGCCTTATTGATCAACATCACTCACTTGCATCCAATGGATTGGAAGAGAGCAGCTCAGACGAAACCAAATTTATCTCCGTCAACCAGCTCAGCGAGCACTTCCCCTCAGGCATACGCGAACTTGAAGAACTAATATCAATTCAAAACGTTAATATGGCTTTTCAGCCCATTATCGACGCACGAGCAGGTATGAAAGTTTGTGGTTATGAGGTGCTTGGCCGAGGCGCGAGCAAAGACCTACCTACAACGCCTATTGAGCTGTTCCGCATTGCGGAGAGTTTTAACTTAGCGATTGAACTGTCTGAATTAATGCGGGATAAAGGCGTCGCGGTCGCAGAAGCGAACGGCCTGACTGGCAGCCTATTACTCAATACTCACCCTTTGGAAATGAATGACCCTGAGCG
Organism: Alteromonadaceae bacterium; assembly: GCA_002746115.1. Taxonomy (GTDB): domain Bacteria; phylum Pseudomonadota; class Gammaproteobacteria; order Pseudomonadales; family Cellvibrionaceae. Next base: position 82,538 of record NVXL01000002.1, on the reverse strand, counting down.
CGTACTGTTTACAATGCAACAACTGCGCAAACGTCACCCCAATGCTGAGCTCACGCTGGAAATTCACGAACAATGCATCACTGGTGAAACAGATTATCTAAGAATGTTCAAAGAGCGCCTTGATAAGCTCTCGGTTAAACTCGCATTTGATGATTTTGGTGTCGGGCAATCTCGCTTAATGGAGATGGTGGAGGCAAAACCCGATTTGATCAAATTTGACCGCGTGCTTATCGATAGTCTCGATAGCGCAGACGAATCGCGAGTTAATTTATTGCGCCACCTCAAAAACCTTGTCGCCGAGTTATCGATTCATACCTTAGCCGAATGCGTTAGTACACGCGGCGAATACGAGGTATGCGCAAAAATGGGTTTTGAATTCTACCAAGGTTACTATTTCGCTAAACCGCAACCTGCCAAGAATTTTTCAACCCAAGCTTGTTAAGCTCTGCCTGATAAGCCCTACTCAGAGCTGAACTAAGTGCGTGGTAAAGTAACGCCACGCTGCCCTTGGTATTTACCGTTTCTATCGCCGTAAGACGTCTCGCACACCTCATCACTCTCAAAGAAAAGCATTTGAGCGACACCTTCGTTGGCGTATATTTTGGCTGGCAACGGTGTAGTGTTAGAAAATTCCAAGGTCACGTGCCCTTCCCACTCAGGCTCTAGCGGTGTGACATTAACAATAATTCCGCAACGCGCGTAAGTCGACTTCCCCAAACAAATCGTTAAAACGCTGCGCGGAATACGAAAATACTCGACCGTGCGCGCCAAGGCAAAAGAGTTTGGAGGGATGATGCAAACATCGCTTTTAATATCCACAAARCTGTTTTCATCAAASTYTTTYGGGTCAACCRYYACSGAATGMACRTTGGTRAAAATYTTAAAYTCATCMSYACAACGMACATCGTAACCATAGCTTGAGGTGCCGTATGAAATCACCCGATAATCGTTTTTATCTACACGCACCTGACCTGCCTCAAAGGGCTCAATCATTGCCTGCTCATTCGCCATTCGYCGAATCCACTTATCGGATTTAATACTCATAGAAATTCCTGGATTAATCAATCAATCAATNNNTNGGTAACGCGGTATTGCCTTGCCTGACGCTTACGTTTTCACTCAATACTTCACTTAAGGGCTGACTTAAAAATTAATCATCAATCACAATTTGCGGCGCTTTTTGTCCTACACGAGCCTGAGACCAAATCTCCGCCGCAACCTGCATCGCAATATCACGGTAGGGCGCAGCCAATGGCGAATCTGGAGATGCCGCTACAATAGGTTTACCGTTATCGGCTTGCTGACGCACCTCCAAATGCAAAGGCAGTCGACCAAGCAAGGCACAATCAAATTCTTTCGCGAGACYATCTCCACCATGCTCACCAAAAATCGCCTCTTCGTGGCCACATTTAGAGCATACATGCACAGACATATTCTCAACCACACCCGCCACCGGAATACTGACCTTACGGAACATTTCGATCGCTTTTTTAGCATCGATCAAAGCAATGTCTTGTGGCGTCGTGACAATCACAGAAGTGCTCACCGGCACCGACTGGCTCAAGGTCAGCTGAATATCCCCAGTACCTGGCGGCAAATCGATAAGCAAATAATCCAAATCAGACCAAACCGCTTGATTCAATAACTGCTTAAGCGCACCACTGACCATCGGGCCACGCCAAATCATAGGAGTATTCTCAGTGACCAAATTGCCCATAGAGAGTACTGCCACCCCATGTGCACTCAAAGGTTTGATATTAGCATTATCAATCACTTCAGGGCGCTGCCCAGTTAAACCAAACATGTGAGCCTGGCTTGGACCATAAATGTCGGCATCTAATAAGCCAACATTCGCGCCCAACTGCGCCAGGGCTACCGCCAGATTGGCTGATACGGTAGATTTACCCACTCCACCTTTACCGGATGCCACGGCAATAATATTTTTAACACCGGCAATACGCACCTCCGTATTACCCGCATTACAGATCGGAATTTCCTGGCTCAGCTCTAGCGACACAGGCTGATCAAGTGCGCTCAGCGCTTGCTCTACTTGCGTCTTAAACGTACTAGACAAGTCACCCAGCGGCAGGCCGACAGGCAATCTTACGCTTAGCTTGCCGCCATCGTCGTGCAACTCAGCCAAACTTGCGCAATTCAGCCCGGTATACGGAACGACAATCGACTCTAAAATAGCTGTAATTTTTTGTTGATAGGCAGATAGCATCGGCTTTTCCAAGGATCGAAACGGTTAAACGGAAGAAGATAGCATAAAATCCCCCGAAATGATCGCGAAATTACATGATAAAAATGCTACAATGTCGCGCCTTTTTTTATGCCACGCAATATAAGTAAAACCTATTAATATTTGGAAATTCACTACCCCATGAGCGAAGCAAGAAACATACTGGTTACTAGCGCCCTGCCCTACGCCAACGGCTCTATACATTTAGGTCATATGGTTGAAACCGTACAGACCGATATCTGGGTTCGCTTCCAAAAACAACGTGGCCATAACTGCACCTATGTTTGCGCTGACGACGCTCACGGCACCGCCATTATGCTGCGCGCAGAACAACTCGGGCTTGATCCCGAGCAACAAATTGCCCAAGTCAACGAGGAGCACCAAACCGACTTTAGCGGCTTTCTGATCGGCTTTGATAATTTCTACTCGACTCACTCGCCCGAGAACCAACGCCTCTCCAGCGAGATATATAAAACATTAAAAGCCAAGGGGAAAATTGCCGAACGCAGCATTACCCAAGCTTACGACGAAGAGAAAGGCCTGTTCCTAGCTGACCGTTACGTCAAAGGCACCTGCCCCAAATGTAAAGCCGCTGATCAGTACGGGGATAACTGCGAGGCCTGTAGCGCTACGTATTCTCCCATGGATCTTATCGATCCGATCTCAGTCCACTCAGGCACCCGACCCGTGCCCAAAGAATCTAAGCACCTGTTTTTTAAACTACCGGAGTACACTGAGTTTCTCAAGCAGTGGACACGCGCCGGACACCTACAAGATGAAGTTGCCAACAAACTATCCGAGTGGCTTGAAGGCGGACTGAAAGAATGGGACATCTCACGCGATGCACCCTATTTCGGCTTTGAGATCCCCGGAGAAAAAGACAAATTCTTCTACGTTTGGCTAGACGCACCAATCGGCTACATGGCCAGCTTCGAAAACTTCTGCAATTCCCCAGAAGGCGCACACCTAAACTTTGATGACTACTGGAAGCAAGACTCCCAGTGTGAGCTATATCACTTTATCGGCAAAGACATCGTCAACTTCCATGCCCTATTTTGGCCTGCCATATTGAAAGAAACCGGTCACCGCACCCCGACCAAAGTCTGCGTACACGGCTTTCTAACGGTCGACGGCAAAAAAATGTCTAAGTCGCGCGGCACATTTGTTAATGCGAGCACCTACCTCAAGCACCTTAACCCTGAGTATCTGCGTTACTACTACGCCACTAAGCTGACTGGCGGCGTCGACGATATCGACTTGAACACAGACGATTTTGTACAGCGCGTTAACTCAGATCTCGTTGGTAAAGTCATCAACATCGCCAGCCGTACCGCAAAGTTCATCGGTAAAGCCGGGGGTGAATTAAGCAGTAACATTGCAGACCCTGAGCTTTGGCAAAAATTTGTCGACGCCAACGCTAGTATTGCCGAGCTCTACGAGCAACGCGAATTCAGCAAAGCCATGCGAGAAATTATGGCGCTAGCGGATGCGGCGAACGAATACATCGCCGCACAAGCACCGTGGAGCCTAGCCAAACAAGAAGGTAACGAGCAGTTAGTACAAGATGTCTGCACCTTGGGCATTAACTGCTTTAAAGTCTTGATGACCTACCTTAAGCCGGTACTACCTAACACCGCCACCGCCAGTGAAGCGTTTTTAAATAGCCCACTTCCGTGGCCAGAGCATATAGAATTTTTAGGTGCGCACCAGATCAACACATTTAAGCCACTTATGTCTCGCGTCGATGCTGACAAGGTCAAAGCGATGATCGAAGAAAGTGTTGAGCTGGCACCGAAGGCAAACCCCGAGCCCGCCGCTGTGGCGAGCGCTGACAACGACTGGTTAAGCAAAGAACCGATTGCAGATGAAATTACCTTTGATGATTTTGCCAAAGTAGACCTGCGTATCGTACTGATTGCAAACGCCGAGCACGTCGAGGGCGCATCAAAGTTACTACGATTGACGCTTGATCTTGGCAACGGTGAAACCCGCAATGTATTTGCCGGAATTAAAAGCGCCTACAAACCAGAAGATCTTATCGGCAAACATACCGTTATGGTAGCCAACCTAAAACCACGAAAAATGAAGTTTGGCATGTCTGAGGGTATGGTATTAGCTGCCGGTCCTGGCAAGTCCGAACTGTATATTCTTGAACCCAACGACGGTGCCCAACCGGGCATGCGTGTGATGTAAACCAAAGTAATAGTGAGTAAATAATGACGGAATTTGCCGTTATCTTGTTAAGTACTGTTTTAGTCAATAATTTTGTCTTAGTGCAATTTCTTGGCTTATGCCCATTTATGGGTGTATCCAGTAAAATAGAAACCGCAGTCGGCATGGGTGCGGCCACCACATTTGTGCTCACCCTCGCCTCCGTCTGTAGTTATATGGTGTACGCATGGTTGCTGACACCACTGGAATTAACCTACCTCAAAACCATTAGCTTTATTTTGGTAATCGCCGCCGTTGTGCAATTTGCCAAAATGTTTATCGAAAAAACCAGCCCTCTGTTATATCGAGTACTGGGGGTGTTTCTGCCCCTAATTACCACCAACTGTATTGTCTTGGGCGTAGCGCTACAAAATACCAACAAAGCCCGCAGCTTCTTCGAGTCGACACTTTACGGCTTTGGCGCCTCGCTTGGATTTACCTTGGTATTAATTTTATTTGCCGCCATGCGTGAGCGACTCGCCGTCGCAGACGTACCCACGCCGTTCAAAGGCGCGGCTATCGGTATGATTACCGCCGGGCTTATGTCACTTGCATTTATGGGCTTTGCTGGATTAGTTTAATTAAAAACACCTAATTCAACCCTCAACAACAGCACCCTATAAATATTACTGAACGTGTTTGACTGAATTTATTTTACTGGCCACAAGCAAACTATGATCGACTTTTTTATTCAATACCCCATTATCAGCGCATTAATTGCGCTTGGTGCGCTCGCCGCGACTTTTGGTGCGATTTTGGGTTTTGCCGCAATTCAATTTAAAACCGAAGGCGACCCTCTAGTCGATGAAATTGACAACTTACTGCCCCAAACGCAGTGCGGACAATGCGGACACCCCGGCTGCCGCCCCTACGCACAAGCCATTGCCGAGGGCGAAGCAATTAACAGATGTCCTCCCGGCGGGCATACCACCATCAACGCGCTTGCCAACTTACTAGACTTAGAAGCGCCACCACTAGATGAAGAGCACGGCGAAGAGTCAGAAGTTAAAAAAGTCGCTTATATTCGTGAGGACGAATGCATTGGCTGCACTAAATGCATTCAAGCCTGCCCAATTGATGCGATTTTAGGAGCTGCCAAGCAGATGCACACGGTTATCGTGTCTGAATGTACCGGCTGTGACCTCTGCGTTGAGCCTTGCCCGGTCGACTGTATCGACATGATCCCCATAGACTCAGGCTTAAATGGCTGGAAATGGCAACTGCCAACACAGGCCTCCATTATTGCTACAGACAAACAACCTGCCAGCGTCATGCATAACGCAACTGATGCAAACACTGAGAGCGCCGAAAAATCTGAAGCCGATCAGGAGCGTGCGGCATGAGGAAAATTTGGGATATTCCTGGGGGCGTACACCCGCCAGAAAACAAAGCACAAAGTAACCACAGACCAATCGCGCAAGTGGCACTGCCGAAACAAGTCATACTTCCGCTCAACCAACATATTGGTGCTGCCGCTATTCCTTGCGTTAGCGTAGGCGAGCGAGTTCTCAAAGGGCAGGTCATCGCCACCGCTCAAGGCTTGATTAGCGCCCCGTTACACGCATCAACCTCTGGTACCGTTAGCGCGATCGAGTCAAGGCTCATCCCGCACCCTTCAGGCATGAGCGCCGACTGCATCATTATCGACTGCGACGGTCAAGACACATGGGTTCCGCTGAAGCCTTGCGAAGACCCACTCGCAGAAGACAAAAAAGCACTGATAGAAAAAATTCGAAACGCTGGCATTGCCGGTATGGGCGGCGCGGGCTTCCCTTGCGCGGTAAAACTTAGCCCACGCGCTAACAGCCCCATCGATACCCTAATACTGAACGGTACCGAGTGCGAGCCCTACATTACGGCTGACGACATGCTCATGCGTGAGCGCGCAGAAGAAATTATCCAAGGCGCACAAGTCCTCGCCCACCTACTCGGGCAACCCAAAGAAATCCTCGTTGGCATCGAAGATAACAAGCCCGAAGCCATTGCTGCCATGCAAAGCGCCGCTGAAGGTACACCCATCAGTATCGTTGGCTTTCCAACGAAATACCCCTCTGGCGGCGAGAAACAGCTCATTTACATCCTGACAGGCAAAGAAGTCCCCAGTAAAGCACTACCAGCAAGTGTTGGCGTCGTCTTGCAAAATGTCGGAACAGCACTCGCCGCATGGCGCGCTGTGCGTTATGGCGAGCCACTTGTAAGTCGCGTAACAACAGTCGTGGGCGAATCCCTATCTGTACAGCAAAATGTCGAGGTGGTACTTGGCACGCCCGTAGATCACATCCTGGCGGAACACGGCTACCAAAGTGCAAACAGCTCACACCTGATCATAGGCGGCCCAATGATGGGACACGCGATGGAACAGAGCCAAATCCCGGTCATTAAAACCACCAACTGTATACTTGCCCCTAGCCCGCAAGAGATGCCAGAACAAGCGCCCGCGCAAGCCTGTATTCGCTGCGGCATGTGCGCAGAAGCTTGCCCAGCAAGCCTGCTTCCTCAGCAGCTATACTGGTATGCTCAGGCGGAAGACTTTGATAAGTTGAATGATCACAACTTATTCGACTGCATAGAGTGTGGCGCCTGCTCTTACGTGTGCCCAAGCAATATTCCTCTGGTGCAATACTATCGTGCGTCCAAAGGCGCCATCAGGCAAGCCGACAACGAGAAACTTAAGTCAGACCGCTCACGTGAGCGCTTCGAGTTTCGTCAAACACGCCTCGCGAAAGTCGAAGCTGAAAAAGAAGAGCGCCGCCAAGCGCGCAAACGTGCCGCCGAAGAGGCCAAGAAAAAGCAAGCTGAGAAAGCTGCCAAAGCCGCAGAAAACCCAGAGACTGCTACAGAGGCTGCATCACCAGAAAAAGCAGCAACAGACACAAACAAAGAGAAAACAACAGTAAACAATAACGATCTAGTCATGGCCGCGATGGCTAAAGCCAATAACGCCGAGGTCGACCCAGCTAAAGAAAAAGCCAAGCGCGAGCGTGCGTTAAGCGGAGCCGAAAGTAGCTTAGAGCGTGTACTACGCCAACTACAAGAAGCGAAAGACATCAGTGATGACGCCCGCGCCGAAACCCTACAAGCACGAATTAAACAGGTTGAGTTAAAAGTGAAAGAAGCTAAAGAAAAGCTCGAAGCTTTGTAATATTTGAAACGCTGTAATATTCAAAGCATAGCGAGGTTCAGCTGCACTTAAGCAAGCTTTAACCTCGCTTATTCAAGCCCACAACCCCTACAACCCCAAACAACCAGATTTTAACATGGCATTTATAAAAGCAAGCTCACCTCATGCCCACCAAGTAGGCAATACTGGCACCGTCATGCTGATGGTATTAGCCGCCTGTATTCCGGGCATACTGGCGCTCACCGTATTTTTTGGCGCAGGCGTATTATTTAACATTGTACTCACCAGCTTATTTTGCCTCGGATTTGAAGCCGCCGCGCTTAAACTGCGCAACCGTAAATTATCGTTTTATTTAAAAGATTTTAGCGCGATATTAACCGCTGTATTACTCGCAATTGCATTACCGCCCTACGCACCTTGGTGGCTGTTATTATGCGGTGCTTTTTTTGCCATCGTGGTCGCGAAGCAATTATATGGTGGACTTGGATTTAACCCCTTCAATCCGGCGATGATTGGCTACATCGTCCTGCTCATCTCTTTTCCGCTAGAAATGACTCAATGGCTTAGCCCAGAAGGTTTCGCCCACGTAAGCATAGGCGACGGCCTTGCGCAGGTTTTTTCTGGCCAAGCTTTATCTCAAATCGACGGCTATACCGCCGCTACACCATTAGATGTTATCAAGCAAAATAACACCCTTTTACTAGAAAATATCTACGCCCAGAACAGCTTATTTTCACAAGCCTCCTGGGCAGGGTTAGGCTGGGAGTGGGTCAACTTAGGCTTTCTACTCGGCGGCTTATTTTTACTCTACAAAAAGGTTTTCACTTGGCATGCTCCGGTATGCATGCTGCTTGCACTAACGATTTTAAGTGCTTTATTTTATGATGGCGGCAGCTCAAGCAGCACTGGCTCGCCGCTGTTACATTTATTCTCTGGCGGCACCATGCTCGGGGCGTTTTTTATTATTACCGATCCGGTAACATCCTCAACCAGTAATCGTGGTCGTATGATCTACGGTGCCCTCGCCGGGGTTTTAGTATTCTTAATTCGCGCCTGGGGCAATTACCCTGACGCTATTGCCTTCGCCGTTCTACTAATGAATTTTGCTGCACCCTTTATCGACTATTACACGCGCCCGCGAACTTATGGTCATAAAAAAGCCCATATCGGCATCAATAAAAAGCCCTAAGGAGCGGTATTATGCTAGGTCAATCAATCACCAAAAACAGCCTCATCCTCGGCGGCTTTGCCGTTGTGACCGCAGGTGTACTAGCGTTCACCTTTAGCCTCACCGCCGACAAAATAGCCGAAGAAGAAAAACGCGCAGCCACTCGTGCGTTGAGCGAGATTATGCCCGCTCATTTATACGACAACGACCTGCTGAGTAATACCCGCGAAATACCGCTAGAACAGCAACAACTGCTAGGCCTTGAGGGCGATGAAAAAATCTACATTGCCACGCTGAATGGCCAAACCACCGCGATTATTGTTCCGATGATTGCCCACGATGGCTATAGCGGCGCTATTAAGCTTATTGCTGGCATCCAAAAAAATGGCCAGATCACAGGTGTTCGAGTGCTCTCCCACCGCGAAACACCGGGGCTTGGCGACAAAATCGACATCAACAAAAACGATTGGATCACCACATTTGACGGTAAATCATTAACACGCCCAAAGAGCGAGCGGTGGGCAGTTAAAAAAGATGGTGGTGAATTCGACCAATTTACCGGCGCCACAATTACACCGCGCGCCGTCGTTAATCGAGTGAAGCAAACCCTCACCTATTTCAAAAAGCATCGGGTACAATTTTTCAGTCAAAACGACGGGAATAGCTCGGGACAAGAGAATTAAAAACTCATGAACGAATATAAAGAAATTAGCTTTAACGGGCTTTGGAAAAACAACCCAGCTTTGGTTCAGCTTTTAGGCCTATGCCCATTGCTGGCAGTATCTGGCTCGGTGGTTAATGCACTAGGGCTTGGACTGGCGACCTTACTGGTACTTGTGGGCTCGAATATTTCCGTATCGCTAATCCGCAATGCCGTCAGCGATGCAGTAAAATTGCCTGCCTTCGTGATGATCATTGCCTCGTTTACGACCTGCACCGAGCTGCTCATGCAGGCCTTCACCTACGAGCTGTATCAAATTCTTGGAATATTCATTCCTTTAATTGTGACCAACTGCGCGATTCTTGGCCGTGCGGATGCGTTTGCTTGTAAAAACAAGCTGATCCCTTCGATTCTCGATGGTTTTGCCATGGGGCTAGGTTTTATGTTGGTGCTCGTCGCCATTGGCGCAATTAGAGAGATTTTAGGCACAGGTATAATATTCGGTAACATGCACTTACTCTTTGGTGAAGCTGCTCGTAGCTGGCAAATATCCCTCTTTGGTGAAAATTACAAAGGCTTCTTAATTGCGATATTACCTCCAGGTGCATTTTTGGTGACAGGCTTACTCATCGCGGTCAAAAATATTATCGATGCACACATGAAAAAGCGCGCTGCAGCAAAAAGTAAAAGTCCTGCTACCCGCTCAAAGCGAGTACGCACTACGGACAATACGGCTTAAATCAAGGATCCGCCTTGCTGTTTTAGGCTTTAGATTTCTATTACTTGGGTGGCGTCACATAGAATTTCGTAGGTATGCTTGCGGCTCTTATATAATACATTAAGTGTAAATGGGTGTTCGCATTGAACGCTTAACTTGAGCGTGTCATCGCTTGAGGTACGCTCGCTTGCAATAAGCGAGACCTTATTCCATAGACCGTCACTCGCCCCAAAACGTAACTGCTCAATTCCGTGCCGCCCCATTTCATTCACATGCCAACTAATTTCATTCTGTGGGGCATTAATACGAATACCGATCGCATATTCAATCAAATATTTTATCGGTGCAATTCCGGACCAACCAACATAATCTGGGCGCGCTTTTACCCCTTTCCTCAGCACCAAGGGATGGTAGTTCTCCCAGATCATGCCCGTATCTTTGAAGACCTCAGCGGTAGCGTACAGGTGATTCATTGCAATATCATAGGCTAAGCTGTTTTTACCATTTAACTCCAGACCGCGTACCACCATGGCATTAATAGGCGACCAAACACCACCGTCCCAATAGTTGCCGCCAAACCCTTTCTCGTTCACAGGGTGAGTTGGCACTCGGTGAAGCGTCTTAAATGAAGCGGTATCGTTTAAATGTGCAATCAAACTAGCGAGCTGTTGTTCACCAGGGATCTTCCCAAGCATGGTCCAGAACGCCGCCACAGTGCGCATAGTCATGCGCTCGTCAGACTTCGCCCAATCATAATAGAACCCCGTATCTTCATCCCAGAGCTTGTGGTTAATATAAGTTGCGTAGCTTTCGGCTCTCGCGCTTAGTTTTTTGGCTTCGTTCGGCTTACCAATAATGGTTGCGATCTGTGCCAACCAGTGATCAAAAGCTACCACCTCCGAAGCCACATCAATACCGCAAAGCAACTCTTCGTTACGAGGGCTATCGTCCATAGCACTTTTATCCGTCAAATATAAACCGCTAGGCTCGTGGTAGATGCTAATAAAACTTTCTCGATACTTAAGTAATGGCATGTACACTTCGCTAAGGCGCGTTTTATTAGCGGTAATTCGATAGGATTCTAACTCAGCCCAAGCCAGCATCGGGTGATTCAAGTTTCCAGCCGTGCCCGGCTCAGACCAACCTTCCACACCCAGCTTTCCGGTTTTTTCAGATATCTCCCTTACGATCTCGCCATTGCGTAATTGTGTCGCATAAAAGTTATCTAAGCTCTGAATGCCAGGGAATATTTGATGCGCATAGTTGCCCCACATCGTAGAAACGCTCGAGCCCCACAAAAACATATTCCCATTAAAAGCCTCATCGATATAGTTGGAGACAAAAGGGCTGCCAGGCTCTGGCCTTCGATAACGCTCAAATCCTAACTGCCAGGCTTTATAGTAGAAGCGGATATAATCGGGGTTGCGATCAAAGATGGGTTTAGGTAATTGATTTTTATACTCGGAGAACAGCGGTAGCTCACCGCCTGAGTATACTTTTTTGAAATAGTATAAGCCTTGCTCTTTTGGATTAAAAAAGACCTCTTTCGGCGAGTTTAAGCCATTTTTTAACCCCTCTTGGGAGGCAGGCATGCCTTTAGAGTCGCCCCAAAAGCGTTGAAACGCAAAGGCTGCGACAAAGATACACGCCAAGCACAAGGCGCCAAGAGTAAAACGAGTAGCAAGTCGATTTGACATATCACACCCTAAAGCAATCTAACCATGACCAAACCATAACTAGAAATGTAGCTTGGTTTATCTTGAAGCCAAGCATTAACCGATGAAAAAATAGAACCGGGTCAGCGGCCTAACACCTAAGCATCGATACAGCACAGAGAAATCGAGAAGATAACACAACCAAAGCCGGAAATGATAGTGGCTGCCTTAAGGGGGAGCTAAGAGCCTAGAATGGAATGTATGTGGGCAGAAGGCTGATCCGAAGGTAAATATTTATCTTCGTAAGATACCAGCACAGCAAGAGATCCTAACTTACTAGAACATCAATTAACTTAACAAGTTGTTAAAATGACAAAAAAAAAGCATTCAAAAGTAAACACAAAGCCGTCATGAAGTAAAAAACATTATTTAACTTAAAAAAATGCCGGCTAGGAAAAGCCGGCTAAACTATAAAGTTAGAGATAACACGCTTAGTCTATTCAGATAACGATGTAGCATCAATAGTGATTCCCCAAAGGGTTCAAAACCTAGGATAAGCGACGTTACTCTTTATATAATAGGTACTTAAACAATCACCTAAAGACCATCTAAATAGCGCCTAAATAAAATCGGCGATCTTTTTCTTGTAACCTCGACTCACCTTCAACTGAAAGCCGCTTTTGAGGCTCACAAAACATTCACCGTTAGAATGGCTTTTTATCTCGACTACATGTTTGACATTAACAATACTTGAACGGTGGATTCGCTGAAAAAGCTTAGGATTTAATTGAGTTTCTAACTCTTTCATCGTGCTACGTAAAATATAAGTCTCACCTTTGGCATGCACGCACATATAGTCGCCAGCGGCCTCCACCCACTCAATATCCGCACACTGAATCAGCTGCGTAGCATTACCAGGATCTTTAATCGCAATTTTATCGGGGTAACCCGCATCGATGCTCTCGCCCTTTTGGAGCAAGTGCTCTATTTCAGAAGTATCCTTTCCGGTAACTTCCCACACAATTTGCACCAAGCGCTCCTTGTCCGCTTTGAGCTGCTCGACTGCCAGCTGCTCCTGGATACGAGCAACGCTCTCTTTGAGGCGTGACATTTTCACAGGCTTCACCAAATAATCAGTCGCCCTCAAGTCGAAAGCCTCAATCGCGTAACGCTTGTATGCGGTAACGAAGACGATGGCAGGTATATTGTCTTCACCAAACATCTCACACATCTCCAAGCCACTCATACAAGGCATCTCGATGTCCAAAAAAACCACATCTGGCCGCAAGTCATTAATTGCAGCCAGCGCTTCACGCCCGTTACGGCACTCCGCCACAACTTCCACCTCGGGTAATTCTTTCAACCGCAATGACAGGCCTTCACGAGCCAAGGGCTCATCATCCACAATGATCGCTTTTAAGTGATTCATATACACCAATAACTCTATTATTAAACAAGGTCTTAATTGCAAGACTATACATAAACCTTAGGTAAAACATCGACAAATATCAATTTTCCGCATGCATGTTACTCGACGCCTCATAAAAAACCCGAGCGCACACGGAAGCGGCTCGGGCTTTAGATTACCCTCTCCATAAGCGAGGGCTTCGACTTAGTTACATGAGCTAATATGCGACCAAGAAGCGTCGCTGCCAGGTATGCTGTTTGTGTACCAATTCGCGCTATAAAGCTGCCCTTCATAATGCATCGGGTCGCCAGTTTCATTATGCGTCGGTTGACCACCCGACCAATCTTTAGTCGTCCAGTATGGATAAACTGGAGCATCAAGACAATTAACTCCGACAGGTGGCGGAGTAGGCATCGGAGTAGCGGTAGGCACCGGCTCAGGCGTTACTGTTGGAGTCGGCGCTACTGTTGGCTCTGGTGTTGGCGTTGGTGTAGGCGTTACCGTTGGTGCTGGTGTTGCCGTTGGTGTAGGCTCATTTGAACTCGCAATTTCCAACCAGTTGATATTGAACCCGCCAGAAGCGGCTTTAACCGCAACAGTTTGCGCACCGGCACTAAAATTCACATCATGGCTAATTGTTTGCCAGTTCTGCCATCCGCCTGTATTTGGTACATTGATCACGCCAAACACAGGGTTACCACCACCTTGCTCAAGCTGAATGGAGCCTGCACCCTGCAAACTTGCTACACGGTATGAGACAGTATAAGAGCCACTCGCTGGCACATTAATATCCCAAGTAACCCAATCACCGACATCTATGTAACCTAAGTTAGTGCCGCCACCAGCATCAGTCGTCGCTTCGGCCTGCATGCCCTTCATTTGGCAGAAGTTTTCGGATTGGATTCTAGCTGGTACTGAAACCGAGCCGCAATTTCCTACAACAACGTCAGGGTCAGTAGGGTCAGTAGGGTCAGTGCCAGGATCAGTACCAGGGCCACTGTTAATTTTATGCGGCCAGTTATTTACGATTTCAAATACTTTATTGCCCGATGCGGTCAAACCCGAGCCGCCAGAGTTAAACAAGGATGCGCCTTCAGCTTTGTCGTTTACGGCCCAGTTAGCGTGGCTAATGCCATTGTCTAACAGAAAGCTCATCCAAGCGTCCGTATTACCATGATTAACAGCGCCATCACCACTAGCTTCAACGGTACCCCACTCAGTTGAAAACAAAGCAATGCCATTACTCATAGCGGTACGCGCCTTGTCTCGTAGGTCATCAAAATGTGTGCCTGCGTAGAAGTGCAAGGTATAGGCAATATTGATAGAGCTTGTAATTGGGTTGACTGAGGCTTCATCGACACGCTGAGAAAAGAAGGGCGTACCGACGATGATCAAGTTATCCGGGTCGTTTTGACGAATCGCCGGGATCACTTGCTCAGCATAAGATTTAATCGTCCCCCAACTAGTATTGATTGGCTCGTTGTAAATCTCGTAAATAACATTATCAAGATGACCGTAATCAGCTGACATTCGACTAAAGAAATCAATCGCGGCACCAGTATTATCTTCGGCATGGTGCGTGTGCCAATCGATGATAACGTACATGTCGTTAGCGACCGCAGCATCAACAACCGCTCTTACCTTATCTTCGTTACCACTGGGGTTATCAAGGTAGCCGCCCTCATCTTCAACGCCCATTGCGGCACGGATAATACTGGAATCCCAGTCATTTCGAAGGTCGGACACGGTTTGTGCGTTATAGAAGTTTTCACCTCCCCAGCCGTCATTACTCCAAAACAGGCTATGTCCTGCGAAGCTTTTTGACGTACCATTTGCTAGGACGCGATTCCCTTGAACACTGAGTTTTTCGACTGCGTCAACTTGCATCGAAACGGTTGCAGCAACTACAGCAAGGGCGAGAAGTGATTTCTTCGGTGTAGTGATTGTATTTAATAAACGAGAAGAAAGTGATTTTATACGTGTAGAACGCTTAGCGTTCGCTATTGAAGCGAGTTCATTCATCATGATTTCCCCTTAGCGGGTTTTGTTATTGTTAGTTATTTATTTTTATTAGTATCAGCCATAAAAAACACAAGGTCTAAAAATGTGCTACCACCTAGACCACCCTAAAGCATAGTAATAATTTACCTTATAGAGCAATGGGCTTTGCGTCAAAACGTTCACAAGATACGATCAATAGCAACCTAAGTGTCAGAAAAATAAAGAAAAGCTACCTTCACACACCTATCATTCGATCAATACGATAACAAAAATGCTTTTTGATCGCTAGTAATGCTCTCTGAGAATACTAAATGACTTTAATAAATACGAGCTACTGGTTCCCCTTAGCTGCCTTAATTTGTTTACATAGCGCTTTTGTCTTACCTACTGAGCTAAATGGCTTTGACATTTCAAAAAATATTTTGCCGCTAGGAAGTATTCAGCAAGGAGGTCCACCTAAAGATGGTATCCCTGCAATATTATCGCCTCGATACTTAACCGCTAACAAAGCTAAGCATATGCGTGACGACGATATGATTCTCGGGTTTTTAACTAAGAATCAAAGCTTTGCATACCCTCGCTACATAATGAATTGGCACGAAATAGTGAACGACGAAGTCAACGACAATGCGTTTATTATCACTTATTGCCCGTTATGCGGCACCGGCATGGCCTTCTCCTCAAATATAAGTAATCGATTACACCCAACTGAAAAAACCATATTTGGCATATCAGGTCTGCTTTATAATAGCGATGTTTTACTTTACGATAAAAACACCGAGTCTCTCTGGTCTCAAATGGCACGCACGGCTGTTAGCGGTATATATGCTGGCACCGCATTAAAACAATTGAATCTTGAACACACCACTTGGGCACACTGGGTCAGCCAACACCCCGAAACTAAAGTTTTAAGTGAAGCTCAGGGGTTTTCAAGAGACTATCGCCGCGACCCCTACAGTGGTTACGAGACCTCAAGCCGCCTGTACTTTAAAACACTCAGACGCGCTCCAAAAACCTACCACCCCAAAGAGCGCATACTGGGCGTACAATTTGGATCATTAAGCAAAGCGTATCCATTTACAGCGCTACGCAAACATAACAAACAATATTTTCGCGATAAAATAGGCAAACACGTTTACTATATTACTTGGCACCCCGACCATCAAAGCGCTAGCGTGAGAGACGCTTCCGGCAAAACAACCCCAAGCACAATCGCTTATTGGTTTGCCTGGTTTGCATTTCACCCCGATACACAAGTTTTCCAAGCCGAAAATACAAATACAGAAACCCTTACACATTAAACAAGGTATTAACTGACGACTAAAGCACACCTACCACAGGGATTAAGTACTGACTGACAAAAACATATCGAGTCTTACTGTCGCATAAGACATTCACCTCGCCCAGCGAGCGAAGCCTGGAACTTTATCTTTTTTTATCGCGAGAATATTTATGCATATCCTGCCACAAAGCAAGCCCCTGCGCTAACAATATAAAGGTAAAAGGTACAGCACCTATGATCGCAATTTGCTTATTTAAATCAATATTATTGCGATATATTAGTGCGACACTAATCGCCACCAGCACCGAACTCCAAGCCACCTTAGTCGCGATAGTCTCTCGCCCCGTTAGCATAGCAGCCACATAGATGGCCGAGTCAGCACTTGTCACGACAAAGGTTATAAGCAATAGCAATGCCGAAATCGACAATAAAAGAGGCCGCGGAAATGTACTAAAAAAAGCAAACAGCCCCTGAGTATAATCCTGATTAACCGCCTGCAGCATATCCGCGAACTGCGCAGAATTAAAAGCCCCGCCAGCAAAAGCTGAGAACCAAATGATAGATCCGACAACGGGTAATACAGTCACTCCAAATATAAACTGTCGAACACTACGGCCACGACTGATACGAGCAATGAAGGGGCCGACAAAGGGCGCCCAAGCGATCCACCACACCAAGTAAATTACGCTCCACCCTTCACTCCAACCACGAGATTCTGGATCGATGGTAAACGATAAGCGTGGCAGCTCACTTAAATACAAAAAGGTAGAGCTTAGCGCCATCTTAGCGACAGTGATGGGATTGGACCATAACACCACGAGTAACAGCAATAACAAAGCAAATATCAAATTAAATTGACTTAATCGCTTGATGCCTTTATTTAGCCCCAACAACGAGGATGCCGTAAATACAAGCGCAATCAATAAGAGTAAACCAACACGAAACCCAACATCGACATTTAACCCAAACTGAGATTGCACACCAGACTGCACCAAAGCAATCGTGTTTGCTAAGGTTCCTGCCACACCAAAGATAATCGCAATCACGGCAAGTAAGTCAAAACTTACAAAAAAAGCCGCTGCGCGCCCCTCCTGCCCCTTGCGCACAAAGCTTGCAGAGACCGAAATATCACGGCCACGATTGAAGGCGAACCAAGCCATAGCTAAACCACATAAGGCATAAATTGCCCAGGCATGAAACCCCCAATGAAAATAGGTTAATGCTAGCGCCATGGCTTTCGGGTTTTGATGTTCAGATGCAAATGCTGGCGGGTTGGAAAAGTGAAACAGCGGTTCAGCAACTCCCCAAAAAATCAAACCCGAGCCCATACCTGCGGCAAATAACATGGCCATCCAGCTGAAAAACCCAAACTCCGGCTTAGCATTTTCACCACCAAGACGAAACCGGCCATAAGGCCCAAGCGCTAAGCCAACACAGGCAAGTACAATCAATGAAGAGAAAATAATAAAAAACAAAGCAAACCGCTGCACCGCAAACTGCGTAACAGCACTTGCCAATGTCACAGACTTTAGAGGGTAGAGCAGGAAAACGAAAGCAAGCGATATACAGATAAGTAAGGCGATATTACCTTTGCTGCAATACTTCATAAAAAATACCGTTATATAGAGCCACTTATGTAAAGTACGTTATGTAGAGCACGTGCTGCCGCAGATAAATTGAGGTCGCTATGCCGACTTTAAACGACGTAAAAAATTCCGTAAATCTTCAGCCAAAAGATAATTAATAGGGATCAAAATTAAGGTGATAAATGTTGCAAATATAATCCCAAAACCTAAGGATACCGCCATCGGAATTAAGAACTGTGCTTGCGTCGACTTCTCAAACAACAAGGGCATTAAGCCAATAAACGTTGTCATTGACGTTAACATGACCGGACGAAAACGCGCAGCTGCAGCTCCGACGATTGTCTCTCGCAAGTTATCATCACCATTTTTACGTCTAGTTTGATTAATATAATCCACCAAAACCAAGGAGTCGTTCACCACGACGCCAATCAAGGCTACAAAACCTAACAGGCTCATAATAGTGAGGCCAATCCCCATAATCCAATGCCCCACCATTGCGCCAATCAAGCCAAATGGGATCACCGACATCACAATAAGCGGCTGAAAATATGAGCGAAAGGGAATCGCCAGCAAGCAAAATATCGCAAACGTAGCCGCTAAAATCGACCAACCAAGAGAGGAAAAGGTCTCCTGCTGCTCCTTACCCTCGCCCGCTAACTCAAAGCTCACACCCGGATATTGCGCAACGGTTGCTTGCACAAACTGATGTAAATCCTCTTGCAGAGTAGTCATGTTAGTATTCTTTTTATCAACATCAGCTCTCACATTTACTGTTCGAAGGCCGTTATAACGACGAATTTCAGAAGGCCCTTGACCGGGCTCAAAGGTCGCGAGTTGATTTAACGGCACCTGGCCGCCAGATGCCGTTGTAATTAACATGCTATTTAAGTGCGCCACGGCATTACGCTCTTCAATCGGAAAGCGAATCATCACCCTCACATCATCTCGCCCACGCTGCACACGCTGTACTTCCAAACCAAAGAAGGCTTGTCTCACTTGACGCAATACATCGGCTCGACGCACGCCGAGCAAATAGGCCTCAGGCTTTAATTCAACCCGCAATTCCTGCTTGCCATCAGCCAAACTATCATTAATATCAAATACCGTAGGATAAGTACGTAGCCGCTCTTTTATCAGCTCCGCAACTTGCTCTAGCTGTGCGAAATCGCTCGCACTCAGTTGGATATCAATAGGATCCGAAGTACGCCCGATTTCCGCGCGAAAAGTAAGCTGCTCTGCACCAGGAATCGTTCCAATGGCTTGTCGCCACTCTCGCGATAATGTACGGCTATCAACATCAATAATCCGATCTTCTGGCGGCGCCATCTCAAAGCGCACTCGCCCTTGATGGCCACTACCGCCGCGGCCACCTGTAGTGGACAAAATATTTAAAATAACACTCTCACCGTCTGCATTACTGTACTTAGCTTTCAGCTGCTTGGCGGTATCGGTAATACGTTGAATATGGGTGTCCGTCACCTGATAAGGTGTCCCGGTCGGCATGCTCAAAGCCACGCGTACTGTTTCGCTAGGAATCCGAGGGAAAAAAGTAAAGCGCGAATGCCCTACCATCACAGCCATAACAATACAGGTTAATGTTCCAACAAAAAATAGTACTGTCGCAATACGATGATTCAGGCACAGAGCCAGCGTCGGCTGATAATACTTTAAAACTAGGCGCTCAAATCCGCGGGAAAAGCCCTCTTGCCAGCGACTTAATTTATGCTGATTGACCACGTTCGCTTTGGCTTTCAAATATTTAAGGTGGGCAGGCAAGACCAATTTTGACTCAATCAGGGAGAACATTAAACATGGAATAACAACAGCGGGTATTTGTGCGAATATTGGCCCACGTCGCCCCTCCAAAAAACCCAGAGGTATAAACGCTACCACCGTCGTTAATACGCCAAAGGTAACAGGAACCGCAACCTCTTTGGTGCCATTTATAGCAGCTTCAATACCGCTGCTACTGGACTGTAGATGAGTATAGATATTCTCCCCCGTCACAATGGCATCATCCACCACGATGCCAAGCACCACAATAAAACCAAAAAGACTGACAATATTAATCGTCAAGCCCATATAGGGCATGGTAAAAAAAGCACCTAGAAAACTGACCGGTATTCCAATAAACACCCAAAAAGCGACCGCAGGGCGTAAAAACATACTTAACAATATTAGAACTAAAACTCCGCCCTGCAAAGCGTTATTCACCAAAGTATTAATACGTTTTTTGAGGATATCTGAGTCATCATCCCAATAATCAAGACTAATTCCATCAGGTAAAACGCCCTGACGTTCAATGATATATTCTTTGACCTGATTGGCAACTTCGATGGCGCTCTGATTACCGATCCGATATACGCGAATTTCCGCCGCCAACTTGCCATTGAAACGGGTGCGTACTGCCGTCTCTTCAAAGCCATCATGCACCTCTGCAATATCACCCAAGGTCAACAATGTACCGTCTTCGTGTGTTTTTATTAATATATTTTCGAATTCATCCTGGCGGTATGCCTGCCCTTTTGAACGGATCAGAATATCTCCCGCTTGCGCGCGAATATTGCCAGCTGATAAGTCCAATGAGCTGCCACCTATCGCCTGAGCAATTTCGGCTAAGCTCAACTGATATTCACGCAAGGTATCTTGTTTAAGTGCAATGGTAATCTCGTAATCCCTTACCCCAGCCAAATCCACTTGGGTCACATCCGGTAGGGTTAGCAAATCTTCTCTGGTCTGCTCCGCTAACTCACGTATTTCTCGCTCGCTGACATCTCCAGATACGGTAACGGTAATTACATCGCGCTTACGAACAGCGAGAGAGATCACAGGCCGCTCAGCATCGGCAGGAAATGTATTGATCGCATCAACGCGATTTTTTATATCATCAAGTAACTCACGCGGATCATAAGCATCATCAATATCAATACTCACTACGGCGCCGCCTTCGAATGCCCGGCTACTATATTCCTCAATGCCCTCAAGGTCGTTAATAGCCTCTTCAACTCGTATCGCCACCGACAGCTCTGCGTCTTCTGGCGTCGAGCCGCGCAAGCTCACCCGTACGTTAACCCGACTAGGGTCAATCGTTGGGAATATTTCTAAAGGGATATTGCCGCTTAAGCTGAACAAGCCGGAGAATATAATGCATACCATTAGCAAATTGGCGGCAACGTGGTTACGCGCAAACCATGCAATCACAGTGAAGCCCTCGGTACGCTATTCTCCTTTTTATTTTGCTTATGCTTTTTAGCTTTCGCAGCCCCTACGGAGTGCTCACCCTCAGCTTTATTAGCGCCCTGCGCTATAACCTCGACTAAAGTACCAGAAGGCACACGCCCCAAAGCAGTAAGTACGAGTTCTTCACCCACTTGTAATCCAGCCTCAACAATGCTGCGTTCAGAATCACTCCACCCGATGCTGATATCTCGACGATAAACTTTACCCTCCCGATGCACGTATACGTAACGTCCCTGATAAATCGCAGTATTAGGTATTGCCATAGTGGACGTTAATATTCGCCCAGTAATTTGAGCCGTTAAATATTCACCAACATGTAGGCTTGCTCCTTGAGTTGAAGCATCTGAAATAAAAGGCGAGCCAATCCGAGCAACTACTTGTAACTGCCGACTCTGCGCATCAACAGCGCCTGAAATACGAACCAGCTCACCACGCCATTCGTGATCAGGTGTTAATTGCGAACGAAAAACCACTTTGGAAGCCGCCACTGACGGAGTGTTAACTCCATGCTGCTCTAAAGCCCGCAAATCAAGCAAAGAGAGCTCGGCGCTTTTAATAGGCAAACTGATTTCTGCAGCATCCGTGGCATAAACATCCGCCAAAGCGGTGCCTGGAGATACTAGCTGCCCTTCACCGACATGGAGGTTTAATACTCGCCCCCTATAAGGTGCATATATTTTTGTTCGCTCTAAATTCAATTCGGATCGTTTCACGGCTGCACGCGCCGATTGCAACGCAGCCTTCGCTGCACTCAATTGCGGTTTACGCAATGCAAGCACTGGCGCATCCCCCTTTCGCCCGGATCGAGCCCAGTCATGCTTTGCCTCTTCGGCTAAGGCCAGCTCGGTGATATAACGACTTTGCGCTTCCGCCACTTGCGCTTTAGCAATGTCGAGTTCAATTAGATAGTCTGCCTGATCTAATGTCAGCAATAATTGCCCCTGCTGAAAGAAGCCACCATCACGAATATCTGCACTCACCATTTCAATCACGCCACTAACTCGACTCACCAAAGTCGCCTGTGTCAGTGGCGCCACAATGCCATAGGAGCTAATTGTGGCGCTAATGTCCTCCTCCCTCAAAAGTTGAACGACTACACTAACATTCGCCATCAATGGCACGCCGCCCCTTACCACACTGGGCTTAGTCAACCAAACGCCATAACCGACAACAACAAAAAAAACGAGTAAACCAAGTATTACAAAGAGTTTTTTTCGCCCATTTGGTAGCACGTTAATTTGTCTATCGCTATTCATAGAGTCTTCTTTTCTAATGGCTAATTTACTTACGGATAGATAACAAGGTAGGCAAGGTAACAAGATCCCAAGCTTATTTTTCGCCGACCCTGTTTAACGTATAACCAGCTTAAATAGTCACCTCATTTTGAGAGCCATTTTGATTCAAGGTAGGCATTTATACAAGTCCTCTATAAAGCAACGAGTTCGGGGGCAAGCAAGAGGGTAAGGACAAAAGCGAGCCTACTGTATAAGAATCTACGCACGAATTTATTATACGTGGTATCAACAGAGCAGATATATTCAACAATTAACTTAGACAAATGTTTCTGCCAACCGGATAATACAAGTTATATCGGGAATCAATAGGCATATTCTTTGGATGCCTACTAGCTATCTGATAAGGTAAAATAATAGAAAATTGGTCATATACCTCGCAGCTAAAACCGCGATGCATATAAAACCATAATTAAACAGAAAACACACCATCAAATAACCGACTGCACTTATGATGAATAATATTTACTTCGGCATTGACCTCGGTGGCACCAAAACCGAGATTATTGCACTGAATGAGCAAGGCGAGACACTTTATACCGCGCGCACCCCAACACCCGGGAACAGCTATCAAGAGATCGTCAATAATATTCAAAACATGGTAGTTCAGGCCGAATCGACACTTAAACTCACCGACAAGCAAGCGAAAGTCGGCATTGGCACCCCAGGTGCAAAATCGCCCGCCAGCGGCTTATTACGCAATTCAAATACCGTTTGCATGAACGACAAACCGTTACAACAAGATTTGGAACGGGCATTAGGACGTGAGATCTGCATCGCTAACGATGCAAACTGCTTCGCGTTATCCGAGGCAACGGACGGCGCAGCAGCAGGTAAAAATATAGTCTTTGGGGTCATTATAGGTACGGGTACCGGTGGCGGTGTCGTCGTCAACGGTCGAGTTCTCACGGGGGCAAATGCCATAGCGGGCGAATGGGGGCACAACCCTTTACCTTGGCCACAAGATGACGAGCGCCCAGGAGCCCACTGCTACTGCGGAAGACACGGATGCATCGAGACGTTTTTATCAGGCCCTGGGCTAGCCAAAATTTACAACAGCACAAATAAAACCGCATTAACCGCGATACAAATCGCCGTAAAAGCAGACGAAGGTGAAGCTACTGCGCTTGCGTGCTTAGCACGCTATGAAAACCGCTTAGCCCGTAGCCTGGCACAAATCATTAATATTCTTGACCCTGACACCATTGTACTTGGTGGCGGCCTATCCAATATTCAGCGCTTATACCGAGAAGTACCAAAGCTGTGGGGACAATTTATTTTCTCCGACAATGCCTCAACCCAACTAGTACCCCCTAAATTTGGCGATGCTAGCGGCGTGAGGGGTGCCGCCTGGCTGGCAAAACCTTAACTTATACGGACAGCTGCCCCGCAGGAATACTACTTAACACGCAAACTGTATCTACATGGTCACATCGAGCAAACCCAGAGCAACTAAAACACGTCATCGCTCACCCCGCTCTTGAGATAAACTTAGGAGCTTTGAACTGATTACAATGTTCTTTTCAAGCGCAAGCGTATTGTCAATTTCAAAGAGTAGGTGTTTATTATGCGAATAAAGGTAAATCACCGCATTATTAAGTTCCAAACTTTCAGCCACAACTAAAGCATACTCAGGAAAGAACCGGGCGTGCTGCTCAAACCACCCACTCATACCCTCATCCACAAAAACAATATGGCACTGCTTAGTCATGGATTTAATCAGATTCAAATTACCTATCGCTTGCTTAGCCGTAAGTAAAGCCCCTTTCGCCGGAAATTTATGATCAACAAGATTATCCAGATACACAACTTTTAAAGTGTTTAACCCCACGCGCGAATCCATAATAGAAGACAGCTGGCTACGCGTTTTCTCGGTAACATCCCCCACACATAGGTTCAAATGATGATTTTCCTCAATACTACCGCTCGGCCATGAGATAAACTTGGAAAAGTAATAGAGATAAGCCACTTTAAGTACAGAAACATCCGTATTGCCGTTAGCCGGTTGACCAACAGGAGTAAAAAGCAACAAAGCCAGTACTAATTTACACCATTGCTCAAACACCGTGTCTCCTGCGATATTTGATCAACGAAACAACCCGATGCAGATTTGACAAGCAAAAAGCGCTGACAAAGGCTGACACAAGAAAGGCTAAAGTGCTAAAGTTGTGAGACGGCATGCGGTTCATTGTGTAGCTGCAGATATAATGGGCGTCACCCCCAAGTATAGTAAGGGGAGAAAGCAACGCCATGTAGATTACAACTTGTCTTGCCGAAATACGCGATAAAGGTGTTAAAAGCTGGATCCACATAACAAAAAACACGCTAAAGCAAAATAGACGGGCATAATCCCCTCATTTGCTACTTAAGCGTGTTTAAACCGGCTAAGCTTGTAGCTAGTGGATCGGCTATGCTGGCACTGATGAAAAAATAAGCGCTCCCATTCTGCTTCAGGTGGCTGCAATTAATGATTGAAACCCCGCTGAGTGTTCAGCGATACAGATAAGGTTCTAAACAACGTATATGCTTACATTTGGTTGTGCTCGATAAGAAGAGAATGGCAATGTCTATTTTTGATAAGAGCAAATTAAAACAAACACCCAAGAAAGAGGAGAACAAGCCTTTAATTATGGTCGTGGACGATGAAGTGCAAAATATTAATGTGCTGCGCGACCTGCTGGAAGAAAAATACCAAATCATCACCAGCTTAAACGGCCAAGAAGCATTAGAGCTTATCCACTCCATGGAGTCCCCCGACAAGATTCAGCTGATCATTAGCGATCAGCGCATGCCCAAAATGACTGGGGTTGAATTCTTTGAGCGTATCATCGACAAAATCCCTGAGACTATCCGTATTATTCTAACGGGCTACACCGATATTCAGGCGATTATTGACTCCATAAACAAAGCCAATATATACAAATTCATCACCAAACCATTTGAGCCCGCTGAGCTTCTATTAACCGTACAACGCGGAATTGAAGCCCACCAAATGAAACGTCAGCTGCAAGAGGGCGATCGATTAAAGCGAGAGTTTATCAGTACTATTAGCCACGAACTACGCACGCCGATGAACGGCATTCAAGGTGCCCTTGAGCTAATAAAGATGGACACAGAACAAGGCTCATACAAAGAGAACCTGTCGACTATTGAAACCTCAACAAACCACATGCTTGGTTTGATCGACAGCATCTTGGATTTCACCTTATTTGAATCCGGCACCAACGAAATACAACTCAAAAAAGCACACTTCACCACCGAAGTCGATGCCCTCATTGAAGGATTTAGAGAACGGTGCCAAGAAAAAGGCTTACAGCTTAACTATGAGCCGCTAGATTCCGATACCTGCTTAGAGATCGACATAGATAAAACCCGCCAAGTCATTACCTACCTATTATCCAACGCCATAAAATTCACCGCCACCGGGAGTATTTCCGTTACGGCCAACGTCGCCAGTGGACTGAACGGAAAACGCTTAAATATCAAAATCACCGATACCGGTATCGGCATTGACAAAGACTTCCATAAAGAGATGTTTTCTCTGTTTAAACAAGCTGACGGCTCCTTCAGTCGCCAATATGGTGGTCTAGGTATTGGCTTGACACTGGCAAAGCGCTTACTGACAATCCTTAAGGGTGATATCAGTATTGAATCGGCGCCTGGTAAAGGCAGCAGTTTTAGCGTAAAAATCCCCGTTAACGTATGTCACGATGCACATAGAGTTAAACCAAAACCAGTACCCGTGAACAACGAAGAAACCTCAAGCGAAGAAAAAGCCTCGACAACTATTTTAGTCGTTGAAGACAATGTCGTTAACCAGCAAGTGCTGCGCTGTATACTGGAGAAGCTTGGTTACAATGTGGAAACCTGCATCAATGGCGAGCAGGCCGTATCTTGGTGCGAAAAACAAAAAGCCGATCTGATTTTTATGGATTGCCAAATGCCGATAATGGACGGCATTGAAGCAACGCGAAAAATTCGAAGCTCCTCAGATCTCAATAGTAATCAACCCATCATTGCTGTAACAGCTAACGTCTCAGCAAAAGATAGAGAGACCTGCTTTCACGTTGGTATGACCGATTTTATTACTAAACCCATCAAAAAAGATATTATCCAAAAAGCACTTAAGCAATGGATAGCTCAGACATAACAACGCCTACCCTCTAACTTACCACCCATCTAACTTACCACTTCAAAACTTACCGGTACCGTACTTACCAAGCAAGCTTCATTGTATCAAATGAGGCAACTCCCTGGATTTTCTCTTCCGCGATCAAAGCAGAGATTGAATTCGCCTCAAGCGCATCGCTCACCTCTACCGCTAAGCAGCTATCATTTGCCAGCACTCCAACCCAAGCATCTGCTCCACCTTTTTTTGCTGTCAGTAATGCAATGTCAGCAAGACCTATAATACTCTCCCACCCGACGCTGTTTGGGTTTTGGCGAATAAAGGGATACGACGCATAACCAATTGAACAGGTTTTACTGATCTCCGCGCCGTCACCAACAAAAAAACGGTGATCCGCAATCGCAGCACGAAGACGCCCCGCAAAATCCGTAGCATAGCTACGAGAGCTGAAGCGCGTGACAATCAGGAACTCCCCTCCCCCCCAACGAACAAGGTAATCAGTTTCCCGGATCACCGCGCGCAAGACCTTGCCAATTTCAACCAATAATTGATCACCAACTAAGCGGCCATAGCGGTCATTCACCGCTTTAAAGCTATCGATATCAAGCAAGAAAAAACTAATGTCATGATAACCCGGCAGCTCCGAAGAACGTCCACGGAGCCACTTATCGTACTCCCGATCACACAAAACAATATCTGAAGCCACGATATTTTGTAAGTAGCGCCGGTTGTGAAGCCCGGTCAAACTATCCGTCATGCGAGCCTCATCTAGCTTTTCATACGCCTGCTTAAGCTTTTCATTCTTATCTTCAAGTTCAAGCTTCTTTTGCTCCAACTCCTGCGCTCGGCGCTTAACCTTATCCTCCAACTCAGCCTGGTAGTTGTTCGTGTTTCTGCAACTTTCGTAATTTTCAACGCCACGTTTTACCACCAATAACAACTCATCTGGGTCATAAGGCTTACCCATGAATTTATATATTTTTGCTTTATTAATGGAATCTCGAATTGAATCAATATCACTATATCCTGTGAGTAATATTCTGACAGCGTCTGGCAACAATGCCGTCAAACGCTGAAATAAATCCGTACCTGCCATCCTAGGCATACGCTGATCGCTTAGCACTAGCGCAATACTTTGTGGATCTTCCATATCCAAAACAATATCAATTGCCTCACGACCATCCCGCGCTTCAATCACTTCATAGTAACGCTCTAACAATGAGCGTAATGCTGTGAGGTTCCCAGGCTCATCATCTACAATCATTACCCTAGGCTTAACCGACACTTGAGTATCCGCTAATAGCTTTTCCAATTTATTTTTATCAAACAACCCCATCACAGTACTCGCTTAATTAGACCACACCCACCACGGAGCTACTCGCACACGTAAATACGATGTGCGAAGCTTGTATTATTTACATTAAGATTAGCTGAGCAGGAGGCAAATCGCTTACGAAAACGAAAAGAACACAGACTTTGCGGGGTGAATAACGAGCCGTGGGTACATCGCGTACCCCTCCAGCTAAGCCCCTAAAACCTTGACTCTAAATTTTAGGGGCTTAAATACCAAAGCAAGCTTTAATCGAACAGTGCCTGCCAATGCGGCAATTCTCGTCGATCTGGGTGATTACCAATGTAACTCACCAAGGCTTGCTCTAAACATGGCTCAGGAGCTTCAGTTAACAAAGGTACAGCTGCGTGGGTGAACTCCATGGCCAAATCATACTCCCGCCCCTCAACCAACAACTGTAGCTCCTGCATCATAGACCGACAAAGTCGCATCATCTGGACCTGCTCTGGCGGCGCCTCACTGATGACATTTTCATGACCGACACTTAGCTGAACGATATTACTCATAACATATGCCTATTTTTATATCTATTTTATGTATTGGGCTTTCTCTGTGTAGAACTAAAGTATTACATCTAAAAATGTTGCTCTTGAAGCACTACCCATGAAAGGCTGACCTTAAAAGCATAGGTATTGAAACATAGGTATTGAAACATGAATCACGAAGAGCAGATCGCGAAGAAGTAGTACAGCGCCAAGACTCAATGCCAATACAAGCGAATAAAATGGAACATGAAAACAACATTAATAAACAGATCTTAATATAGATATAGCTTAAATTAAATGTTTAAGCATTATAAATTTCTTATAGGTATTTGATAGACTCACTCAACGATGAGCCTAGATTAAAGCAATAAAGAGCAATAACCCTGATGTACCGGGGCATAGATCGCAAACATACATATCCCAGCTATAAGCCTTATTACAACAGTTAATATATTTTATGAATAAAAAGTCTGAACCATCCAGTATGCCCTGTTGAATACAATGACATAACGAATAGCTTAGCAAACACAAAACCGCATGAATGCAAGATGTAAATTAAAGGGCAGAATCAACAAGGTGTATTAAGGGCAGGTCAAGAAACAGCCGTATCGCTAGTTACAAACTAAACCCACCGAAGCGAAAACCACGGCCAAATCACAAATTTGGCGCTTACTAAGCGAACAAACAAAGGTAAGAGGCCGTCCCAACTACAGACTGCTTGTGATGCATTTATGATGCATTATTGTAAGTATCTCCCGTCCAAACCGCTGAGCTTGATCTAAAACTATCACGCAGAAATTGCCGTAATTCACGAAAGCGTACAGTCTCCCTCAGATCCGGGTGCGATAACATCCAAATATCAAAGCTGTGCCACTTCACCCCCTCAGGTATACGAACAAGATCCGGCTCCAAATCACATAAAAAACACGGCAGCATAGATATACCCATACCAGCTTTAACCGCATGAAGCTGAGCCAGCGGATCTGCCAGACTATGACGTAATGGCAAGTTAGGATAACGACTCGACAATACCCACTCAGGCTTGCTCGCCTCCTCACCCCAACCAATCCAACTGGATTTTTCTGGGTCTTCAAGGTCACACGTTTCAACATACGATTTCGAGGCATATACGGCACTATAAACTTCTACCAAACGCGTGCCAATCAACTTCTCAGGCGGCATACTATCTTTTAACATGATACGCAAAGCAATATCGGCTTCACCCCGCTCAAGATCAAATGACTTATAAGATGGGATTAATTCAATATCAACTTTGGGGTGCTTCACTAAAAAGCCTTGGATAACATCCATTATCGGCATAGTGATTAAATGATAGGGTACGGTTATCCGCACGCCACCTTGCATAAAGGAGTTTTTTGCTAAAAGTTTGCGCTCTATCTCATAAGCGTCCGCTTCCATACGCAAGGCAACCGACAACAGCTCTTGCCCTGAATCAGTCAGCAAAAAACCCGATGAGACCCGATTGAATAGCTTCGCCCCTAATTCTTTCTCCAGATCTGTAACCCTGCGAGTCACCGTCGAGGGGCTAAGGTCATACTCAACAGCAACGGCTCTAGCTGACCCTTCACGATGCAAAGCCAGAAATAGTTTAATTGTATCCCAGTTCATCAATATCGATTTCGCTTAATTCATACGTTAATTTTTTAGCGCCTTAAGCACGTTATGAAGGGCTCGATCCAGAAAATCGAATATAGCATCTAACATGATTATCTAAACTCAACAGCTCAACAAGAAAGCACTAAACATATCGCCGTCTGCTAGCCAAGTTTTCTCTACCTTCCAACCTGCATCACTCGCCAACGCTTCGAACTGCTTCGGTGAATATTTATATGAGCTTTCGGTATGAATACTCTCCCCTACATCAAATTTAATTTCTACACCATCAATATCAATACTTTGCTCCACCAAACTAACCAAATGCATTTCAATGCAGCCCTTAGCGACATTAAAGAAAGCATAGTGTTCAAATTTTGCGACATCGATATCACAATCTAATTCTCGGTTTATGCGCTCCAATACGTTTTTGTTAAATTGTGCTGTTACACCTTGAGCGTCATTGTAAGCATGATGCAATTGAATCGGGGATTTTTTAGTATCGACCCCAATCAAAAATTTGCTGTTAGCACCAAGTGATTGCTTTGCATTGGACAAAAAACGACGCGCCTCCATTGGTGTAAAGTTACCAATAGTCGATCCGGGAAAGAAACCCAAACGATTTTCTTTAACTTCAGACTTTAGCTCAACCGGCTTACAGAAATCCGCCTCTACAGCACGAATATCGATATTAGGAAACTCCGCTTGAAGCGTGGCGCAAGCACTGCGTAAGTGTTCACCGGAAATATCAATCGCAGTAAAATTTTTGATGCTTTTAATCAGGCTAAGTAAAGGTTGGATTTTTTTCACTGCCCCAGCACCAAACTCAACAACCGACTGTTCCGATTGAAGTATAACGTTCAGCTCAGCCGCGATTTTTGGTAACAACGACAGCTCTGCTTGGTAGGGATAATATTCTTTCAGATCACATATTTGATCAAAAATATAAGAGCCCTGCTCATCATAAAAATACTTAGGGTTTAGCGCTTTATGCTGCGCGGTCAAACCATCTAAGACATGATTAAGAAATTCGACATTAGCAATTCCATCAGTGCGTGCAACTTCAAACATAGAGTACCTATTAAATTCAGTAAATGTTCAAGGGAGAGGCGGCTCCTAGAGCTACACCCTAGATATATAGGGTCTCATAAGTAGAGTTTCACGGTGCAATATATCATTCGAGGCATGCAATTAATGCAACACAGGGTGACAAAAATAGGGAATTGGTGAAATTTAGCACACAAGGATTATTGCTTTCTCTGTGAAAGCAATAATTAAGACGCTATCCAGTCAAATACGGGTTGCCACTGCACCACATCTGGTTCCACACGTGCGTTCGGCGAATCAAAAATACTCTTCCCTTGATCCATCAAACGCACATAATTTTGCGTATCTCTTAA
Source organism: Alteromonadaceae bacterium (assembly GCA_002746115.1). Classification (GTDB taxonomy): domain Bacteria; phylum Pseudomonadota; class Gammaproteobacteria; order Pseudomonadales; family Cellvibrionaceae. Next base: position 50,974 of record NVXL01000002.1, on the reverse strand, counting down.
AGTCGTCAGCAAGGGCAACTCCAACCGGGACAAAAACTCCGTCAAAGTATCTCGATAACGAATCTGTGCCTTAACCCGATTAGCCAGCATACCAACTTGAACCCCGCTTTCCAACACGCCTGAGCGGTTTAGCCCCATGACAAATCGTAAGCACGCTTTAATATCGGTAGGCGATGCAAGCACAGGAATGAGCACCCTATCACTGGCATGAATAATATCTTCCACATGCTCTAATGACCATGCCGCTGGCATATCATGAATGACGTAATCTGCGTGCCCAATATCAACCTCCACCCCAACAGCTGCAGCAACTGAGCGAATAGGCGCACACTCCAATGGGCGACTAGCGAGCCAGTCGGTACTGGAGCGCTGAGCATCATGATCTACAAGCAATACATCTCGGCCTTGTATCGCAAAATAAGCAGCTAGTTGAGTAGAGACGGTGGTTTTACCGCAACCACCTTTAGGATTAACAACAAAAATCTGTTCCATAACCTTCTACTCCATCATCTAGGGAGCACTCCGGCAGTTAACAACAGTGGGGGAAGTTAATTTACAAGCAAAGCACATTAAAGTGCTGACCATGTGCATTAAAGCTGTTTTCAGTATATACCAAAAAAGCTGGCAGCTTAGATAATCAACTGCCAGCTTTGCTTAAACATAAGCACCAGAATTCAAACATTGGAACTTACACGCACTAGCGACAGAACATCGCTATGCTGAAGTGCAATTAACGGTAGTCACGCCCTTTGTCAGCGGCAATTCGCAATCTCAAAGAGTTGAGCCTAATAAAGCCCTCGGCATCTTTTTGGTTATACGCACCAGCATCATCTTCAAAGGTCGCAATACGCTCATCAAACAAACTATCCTCTGAACGTCGACCGACAACACTGACAGCGCCTTTGTAAAGCTTCAATCGAACATCCCCATTCACAACTGGCTGAGACTCATCGATTGCCGCTTGCAGCATTTTGCGCTCAGGGCTCCACCAATAACCGTTGTATACTAGCTCGGCATATTTAGGCATAAGTGAATCTTTCAAATGCAGTGCTTCTCGATCAAGAGTAATCGACTCAATAGCACGTCGAGCAGGAAGCAAAATAGTGCCTCCTGGCGTCTCATAACAACCGCGAGATTTCATTCCCACATAACGGTTCTCAACGATATCCAAACGACCAATACCATGGGCACCGCCTATTTTATTTAGCAGCGCAAGTAGGGTAGCCGGTGACATCTCTTCACCATTAATTGCATAAGGGTCGCCGCCCTTAAATGAGATTTCCAAATATTCAGGCGTATCCGGCGCCTGCTCTGGCGAGACAGACCAACGCCACATATCGTCTTCAGCTTCCGCCCAAGGGTCTTCAAGAATACCGCCCTCATAAGAGATATGAAGTAAGTTAGCATCCATAGAGTAAGGGGATTTTTTTGCCGCTTTGGCGTAATCTACTGGAATATTATGCTCTTCACAATAAGCCATTAATGTCTCACGAGAAGTCAGATCCCACTCACGCCAAGGTGCAATCACCTTAATACCAGGCTTTAACGCGTAGGCGCCTAACTCAAAGCGAACCTGATCATTCCCCTTGCCGGTCGCACCGTGTGAAATCGCATCGGCGCCAGTTTCTTCAGCAATCTCAACCAATCGCTTCGCAATTAACGGACGAGCAATAGAAGTTCCTAGAAGGTATTCACCTTCGTAAATAGCATTTGAGCGAAACATCGGAAATACATAATCCCGAACAAACTCTTCACGTAAATCATCGATATAAATTGACTTAACGCCTAGCGCCTCAGCTTTTTTGCGCGCAGGCTCAACCTCTTCACCCTGCCCTATATCGGCAGTAAAAGTAATGACTTCACAGGAATAAGTCTCCTGAAGCCACTTAACGATGACAGAAGTATCCAGACCACCCGAGTAGGCCAATACGACTTTTTTAATAGAAGATGACATTTTTGCTCCGCCTTGCAATTACGTAAAAACGATGATTAACATCTTTCGATATGAAGGGTATTGACTGCAAATGAGAAGGGCTCACCCACGCAAACTACCGCTAAAGGGCGGGATTGTAGCGTCAAACCGAAACAAAGCCAAATATTGCATGCGCACCATATCAAACAGAGGCTAAGCGAGGGCAATTTGTATGCTATTTATCGTTAGCCGCTAAGGGTAGAACTTCTATTTCTTCAATGCGCTCAAGCCGCACGGTCACTCGACGATTTTTGGCGCGGCCTTTTGCAGAATAATTCGGCGAGACGGGGTAACGCTCACCATGCCAACGTTTGGTAATCCAATCTTGAGGAATACCTCGACGCGTCAGATACTGCTCAACCAAGTCGGCTCGTGTTTTCGATAGGGCTAGATTATGCGCACGATCCGCTGGGGCCGAAGCATGCCCATCAATGTAAAGAAAACGTATTTTGGAATCGTGCTTTATCAGCTGTAGAATATTATCTAAGCGCTGCCGCACCTTGGCTGATAATTCGTCATCCGCTTGCGGTAAATTAACAGCAAAATACAACGATGTACGCTTCAACTGATCAAAGTTAGCCGGAAGCAAGCTTGCCAAACACTCTAAATACTTACGATACTGCTCTCGAAACCCAATACTATTAATAGCCAGGTGCACCGGCGGGTTTTCCTCATTCTCATACCAAGCATCACGAACAAACTCCAACTCCATACCTTTATTTAGTTCAGAAAGCATTTTTTCTGCTCGAAGGTAACCAAGCAATACCGGGAGCTTACTTTTTTTAACTGGAACCGAACCCAAGGCCTCAGTATCTATATGATGCTTCCATAGGGGCGATTTAGAAACCACGTCAGCCTCGCCTGATTTGAATCGACTTGTTTTCGCTTTAAGCCGAAAGCCCAGCGCCTCTCCAGCACGTGTCTTGAAAATAGCCTCACCATAGTACGGTACAGACTGAATCAGCTTACACTCAAACACCGACAGCTCTGAGCGCCAGCTACTATCGTTAATACCGTTGGTGTAACTCACCGCATACGCTTGCGCACATAACAATGCGACAAAACAAAATATGTATGCACTGCCAATACCTTGAAATTTCACGTAAGCCTCCAAAGCGCCACGCCAAGACTACTCATTACCGTTAAGTCTAATACAAACAATCCCGCCTTAAAGCCTTATCGGCCAATAACTGCCAGCCTTTAACCTCGACAACTGAGACTAACAACCCAATAAACACCTCCAACGGACACGCGAAATAAAATACGTTGTGCAAGCGCAGCGCAAATCCGTTAGCATGTGCACTCATTAAATTCAGGTACAAAATCAAAGACTCCCGTAACGCTAAGCTTGAGCCCTCACGATATGCCGACAGACCCTTCTCAGCCAACAAACGCTTCTCAAACAACACTTACAATGACTGCGCCAGACGATTGGCATATTCACCTGAGAGACGGCTCACTGCTAGAGTACACGGTCAAACATGCCGCTGAGAACTTCGAACGGGCAATCATTATGCCTAATCTGGTGCCGCCGGTGACCAACGCCGAACAAGCACTCGCTTACAAAGAGCGAATCTTAAGTGAAGTACCGGCTAGCGAATCGTTTGAGCCGCTGATGGTGGTATACCTCACGGATAAAACGACAGCAGAAGATATTCGCAAGGCTAAAGAAGCTGGAGTCGTTGCCTGCAAACTTTACCCTGCGGGAGCTACAACCAATTCAGACGCTGGCGTTACCAGTATCGAGAAGATATACCCGACGCTTGAAGCAATGCAAGCACATGGTTTGTTGCTGCTCGTCCACGGCGAGATTACAGCTGACAGCATCGATATTTTTGATCGGGAAGCGGCTTTTATTGAACAAATATTAACGCCTGTCGTTGCCAAATTCCCTGAATTAAAAATTGTACTAGAACACATCACCACTAGTGATGCCGTTGATTTTGTAGGTGCTGCCGGTGAAAATGTTGGCGCAACAATTACCGCTCACCACTTGCTATTTAACCGCAACCACATGCTTGTCGGCGGCATAAAACCCCATTATTACTGCTTGCCAGTATTAAAACGCAACACCCACCAACAAGCTTTGATCAAAGCCGCAACAAGTGACTGCAAGCGCTTTTTCCTCGGCACAGATTCCGCGCCACACGCCGCCAACAAAAAGGAAAGCAGCTGTGGTTGCGCAGGCAGTTATACCGCTTTTGCCGCACTCGCCCTATATGCCGAGGCCTTTGAGCAAGCAAACGCACTCGATAAACTAGAACAGTTCGCAAGCTTTAACGGCCCTGACTTTTACGGGATGGCGCACAACAGCAAACAAATCACCTTGATAAAGTCACCATGGAGCGTCCCCGATAACTACGCTTTTGGGGATGACAAACTGGTGCCCATTATGGCCGGAAAAACGCTACAATGGCGCGTAAAATAACAGAGAAAAAACGTGAGCCAAGATACTAAAACAAGCAGTGAACCCCAAACCAAATCCCCAATGGCATTGCGCTTTCGGGGTTTTTTACCTGTAATTGTGGACGTAGAGACTGGCGGCTTTAACGCTAACAGTGATGCGTTATTAGAAATTGCCGCTGTCACCACCAAGATGACCCCGGAAGGGAAAATCGAAAGAGACAAAGAAATTGTCTTTAATGTCGACCCTTTTGAAGGCGCTAATGTCGAGCAATCTGCCCTGGACTTCACCGGCATCGACCTTGATGATGACAACCGCGAGAGCGTACCTGAGAGCATCGCGATGAGCGAAACATTTCAGATCATACGCCGAGCAATCAAGGATAATGGCTGCAACCGAGCGATTTTAGTAGGCCACAACGCCCACTTTGACCTTAACTTTGTAAACGCGGCTTCTTATCGCTGTGAGCTTAAGCGCAATCCATTTCACCCATTCTCATGTTTTGATACAGCTACTTTGTCCGGACTTGCTTTTGGGCACACGGTGCTAGCGAGAACCTGTCAAATAGCAGGCATTGAGTTTGACAACAAATCCGCTCACTCTGCAATTTATGATGCGCAGAAAACAGCTGATCTATTTTGTATGATCATCAATAAATGGGAAGCACTTGGCGGATGGCCACTTGAGGAGACTACGGAGCTTGAATCCGAATAGAGCTGCTAGAGAATTCCAGCAGCTCTAAAATACCGATCTAACTAAGGCCCATTAAAGACCTTCAGCATTCTCGGATAAGTATGCAGCAACACCTTCTGGAGAAGCTTCCATGCCTTTATCGCCTTCTTTCCAGCCAGCCGGACAAACTTCACCATGCTCCTGATGGAAAGCCAAAGCATCGATCATACGCAACATTTCATCAACGTTACGACCTAGCGGCAAGTCATTAACAACTTGGTGGCGCACGGTGCCTTCTTCGTCAATTAAGAAAGAACCACGGAAAGCAACACCAATATCGGATTCAACATCGTACGCTTGGCAAATCGCATGTGTCATATCAGCGACTAAAGTGTATTTTACAGCGCCAATACCGCCATCATTGATAGCCATGTTACGCCATGCATTGTGCGAGAAATGAGAATCGATTGAAACACCAATCACTTCAACCCCACGCTTTTCAAACTCAGCCATACGATGGTCAAAAGCCAATAGCTCGGAAGGACAAACGAAAGTGAAGTCGAGAGGGTAAAAGAAAACAACCGCTTTCTTACCTTTTGTCGCTTCAGCAAAATTGAATGCATCGACAATTTCACCACTACCTAGTACCGCCGGAGCAGTAAAATCTGGCGCAGACTTACCAACTAATACACCCATAATATTTCCCCTATTAACTGAATGGTTTTACATTAGAAACGGATAGCTCCGTCCATTAAGCCCACAATGATACACACCCACCATCACCTTACCCATTAAATTTCTATATTACCGTCATAAATTTTCTTTAAAGGAGGAGTCTCTAACGACAATCTATAACAGATAAGACTAAAACCCAAACACTATTGACAACCATTCTCATTTACGCTAAATTTATGGCAGGCACACAGGAAAAGAGAAAAGTCATGTACATTTGCGTATGTCGCGGCATAACCGACACCCAAATATTAAGCGCTGTAGAAGATGGCGCAAGCAGCTTCCGTGCGGTTAAAAACACACTAGGTGTCGGCACAAAATGCGGGCGCTGTACCAAGGAAGCTAAAAGTATCGTCAAGCATGCACTAAAGAGTCAAAATAACGCGTGTGCAACTGGCGTCCAATATATGGATTTTGGATTGAATCCAGCCTACTAAACTACTATAAACTATTAAATAAGCACTGCCCCAACTCATATCAAGCAGTCGACACCAAGTAACCCCGCGACCCACCTAGAACAAGCCAACCCATGCTCACCCAAAACTCAACTCACCAATAAACGCTTTGTAGCGCTCAAACAATTCAAAGAACAACACCTTAGCCTTAACCACCAAAGGCACTACCAGCTCAGGTCTCTGAAAATAAAGCACGACGCCAGCACCCACCCCCAACACCAACAAGATAAAAAACCATGAAAAGCGACGTTTATTAGCGCCACTCTCATCGTCATAAAAGACGGTGTAAGCTTCAGTGGGAGTACTAACACCACTCATACGCTGAGTTGATCGAATCTGAGAATAGCCAGAGCTAACGGTAGGGTTATCCGCGACAGCCTCACAAGGCATCGCCTCATCATTATTGGCAAGAGAATACACATGCGCCAGTGTATCCATATCCAAACCAGCCAATTCATAAATTAACTCACTCGCAGATTGATAACGATCGCCCGGGTTTTTCGCAAGCATAATATCAATTATCGGCTGAAAACCTTCCATTGCCAAAGGCAGTAACGGCACCTCTTCAGTGATATGCTTGATGCCAATCGCTACAGCCGATTCAGCATCAAAAGGGACTCGCCCGCAAAGCAACTGAAAAAAGACCACACCCAAACTATAAAGATCTGAGCGACCATCCACTGACAAGCCTTTCGCCTGCTCAGGGCTCATATAATGAGGCGTACCGATTGCTGTGCCCGTTTGCGTCATCGCCATGTCACTCTCAGCCGCCTTAGCGATACCGAAGTCCATTAACACTGCTCGTCCATCGGTACTATGCAGCATAATGTTCTCAGGCTTGATATCCCGGTGCACATAGCCTTTACTGCCCGTATACTCCAAGGCCTTAGCGGTATCGCGTATCACCTGCACCCGCTCCTTCAAGGACAAGGCCGAACGCACCTGCTTTAAGTCCCGCCCATTGATGTACTCCATAGAGAGATAAAAAGCACCTTCATGCATACCTACATCGTGCACAGTGACAATATTAGGGTGTACCAATTGACTAACGATTTTAGCTTCGCGCATGAAGCGCTTACCAAACAGAGGATCTTCAGATAAGGCACTCGACATCACTTTGAGCGCGACTTGACGCCCAAAGATCTCTTGCTCGGCAAGGTAGACTGTTGCCATGCCCCCCTTACCAAGCGTTCTAATGATTTTATAGCCAGGGATTGCTTTAAGCATTCACCGTTAACCCGATGGTTTATTGCCCCAATATTATAGCGACGTATATCTACGTAGCAACTCTACACAGGAATAAAGGAGCCATGCAAAAAATGCCTACATTTTAAATAAGCTTTTAGGAACATTCCATTTAAAACATAGCCCTTTTAGCACCAAACCGCTGAACTTTTGCAATGAAGTACTTAACTGTCGGTAGATTCACTCGTAGCGGCGTCAATAGCGGTCTTTAACTCACCATTATCATGCATTTCAGTCACGATATCACAACCACCAACTAGCTCACCGCTAATCCACAACTGTGGAAATGTCGGCCAGTTAGCATATTTCGGCAAATTCTCACGAATCTCAGGGTTAGTAAGCACATCCACATAAGCAAATCGTTGCCCACAAGCCATAATCGCCTGGCTTGTTTTTTGTGAGAAACCACACTGTGGTGCGTTAGGTGAACCTTTCATGAAGAGAATAATGGTATTTTCTTCGATTTGTTTCTTAATGGTATCTATGATATCCATGCTAATTTGACCTCAACTTAAAATAAAATTTCAACAAACACTCTGAGCATCTCTGCGATTGAACTCAAAACCCACTGAATAAAGCAAACCCAGCCCGGCGAACAAACAAGACAAGCCTTAAACACACCAACTACGGCGCTCTAAGGGCTTATAAGCGAACAATAAAACCAAGCTTTTTACTCAGGTATAGCCACTATTGTACCCACAAAAACACGAATCATAAACGCATTCGCAGCCGGATTAAGCATTTTAACGACCCAAATACACCAAAATAGTACGTTTTACCTAGTAAATACCTACATTACGACTTTTACAAAACCATAAATTGTTTATAAAATAGGTATTTACACAGGTAGCCTTCGCTGCCCGTTTTACTTTTAGAGACTAGCAAATGTCGACATCAGCGCTTATGAACACCTACGGATCACGCTCAACCAAACTCGTAAAAGGCGAAGGCCCTTATGTTTGGGATGATTTAGGTAACCGCTACCTTGACGCAATATCCGGTATTGCTGTCTGCGGCCTAGGCCATTGCCACCCCGCTGTCACGAAAGCTATACAATATCAAGCTGAAACACTTATACACTGCTCTAACCTATACCTTATTGAGCCTCAGCAACAATTAGGCGAGGCCTTGATTAACGTATCGGGCATGAGCAAAGTGTTTTTCAGTAACTCTGGCGCTGAAGCCAACGAGGCCGCATTAAAAATTGCGCGGAAGTATGGCAACGCTCAAGGCATTGAAACGCCAACGGTCATCGCCACCAAAAACAGCTTCCATGGCCGCACCATCGCAACGCTTTCAGCGACTGGCAACACCGCCATTCAAGCAGGTTTTGAACCCCTACTGGAAGGCTTCGCTCACGTCGAGTATGGTGACATTGCAGCCATCCAAGCAATTACCGACGAGAATGTTGTCGCCGTTATGGTTGAACCGATTCAAGGTGAAGGTGGCGTTAATATCCCTTATGCTGAATATTTGAACGATTTGCGCAAACTCTGCGACCAGCGCAACTGGCTATTGATCCTCGATGAAATCCAAACCGGCAACGGCCGAACCGGAAAGTACTTTGCATATCAGCATAATGGTATTTTACCAGACGTCGTCACCACCGCAAAAGGTCTTGGCAATGGCGTGCCTATTGGCGCATGCCTGGCTCAGGGTGCGGCCAGCGAAGTTCTACAACCCGGCAATCACGGCTCCACCTTTGGCGGTAACCCACTCGCCGCCAACGCAGCACTTGCAGTCGTAAAAGAACTCACAGAAACAGACGTCATAGAAAACGCAGCCTCGATGGGAAGCTTTATACTTGAGCAGTTCAAAGAACAGTTATCCACTTCAGACCATGTAGTTGACGTACGTGGTAAAGGCATGATGATCGGTATTGAGTTAGACCGAGAATGTAAATCCCTAGTCGAAAGCGCCAAAGCGAAAGGCTTACTCATTAACGTAGCCAACGCCAATACGATTCGTTTACTGCCACCGCTAATTATCAACAAAGCACAAGCGAGCGAAATTGTCGCTACGACTGTTGACATCATTCATGAATTCTACGCCAACTAATTTATCGTAAGACTGGATACCCTATGGCCATTCGACATTTTTTAACGCTCCTAGATCTGACTCCGAGCGAGCTCAACCAGCTGATCATCGACGCTATCGAGCTAAAGCGCTTGCACAAGGCTGGCACAATACACGAGCCACTAAAAAACAACGTGCTCGGTATGATTTTCGAGAAATCCTCAACTCGAACCCGCGTCTCCTTTGAGGCGGGGATGAAACAACTTGGCGGCAGTGCCATATTCTTATCTCCTCGAGATACTCAACTTGGGCGCGGCGAGCCTATTGAGGACTCTTCGCGCGTACTCTCAAGCATGACCGACTGCATTATGATTCGGACTTTCCAGCATAAAGATATCGAGCTGTTTGCTAAATATTCAAAGGTTCCGGTGATCAATGCATTAACGGATGATTATCACCCTTGCCAGCTGCTCGCAGATATCCAAACCTACACCGAAAAGCGCGGCAGCCCACAAGGTAAAAAAGTGGCGTGGATTGGCGATGGCAACAATATGTGCCATTCCTACATCAATGCAGCCCGGCAATGGGATTTCGAACTAAAGATTGCCTGCCCAAAGGGTTTCGAACCAAACCAAAGCATTGTTGAGGCGAATAAAGACCGGGTTGAAGTCTTTAACGATCCCGTACAAGCCGTGAAAGATGCCGACTGGGTAGCGACGGATGTTTGGGCTAGCATGGGACAGGAAGATGAACAACGCGCTCGTGTCGCGCAATTCCAAGGCTATCAAGTTAACCATGAACTAATGAGCCACGCACACAATGACGCCTTGTTTATGCATTGCCTACCCGCTCACCGAGGGGAAGAGGTCAGCGCTGAACTAATGGAAGACGAACGCTACTCCACTGTTTGGGATGAAGCCGAGAACCGACTACATGCGCAAAAGGCGCTATTAGTTTTTCTTAAAAACGCATCGCAATAACCCCCACCCTCGTAAGTACTCATAAGTAATAGGTAAATAGCGCCGACCAATCTTTGTCGCGCTATTTACCTTCGCGACAGCCCCCCTCTAATCAACAACACAATACGCGCCATACGATCAAAATACGATCACGTGTCATGCACTTGTCGCATACGCCTACGAAACACATTAATGCCGACCTCAAAATCATCGAATTTTGAATACAACTCACAAACATAACAAATTAAACGTAACATCAAATTAGAAATAAAAATAAGCCATTGAAAGACTAAAAAAGTCTAGCTCAACAAACACACCTCATAACAAAGCACAATAGCCCCCATCTCTAGGCTTCAAGGTTAGTATTCACAAACACCGCTATTTACTCACAATTTATCCACAGCCAACCACTAAATTCATCAACTTGATTTTTGAGCAAAACCGCATTATCTTGTATCCGAAATCACAGCAACCCCAACATGTAGTGTTATACGTCGATAAGACAGCATTACGATTAGACGACTATTACTCGCTTCTGATCCTTGAAAAAGTCGATTTTCAAACTCGAATAACAACACTAACTTACATCAGCCCCAGCACTACGAGCCGAAATTTATGCACACAACCCAAGGCAGCTCTGTTAAAGACTCAACCACGCAAAGCACCTATACCCCAGAGGTATCGAATAACTCATCAGACTTGTCCGCCATGGCACCAGGTCAAATCAGAGTTATAAAACGCAACGGTAAAGTCTTGCCTTACGACAACGATAAAATTGCTGTTGCAATGACCAAAGCATTTCTAGCTGTCGAAGGCGATACCGCCGCCGCCTCTAGCCGTATTCATGAGTTAGTTGCAAACCTCACCGCCCAGATTAATGCGACCTACAAAAGACGCATGCCTTCAGGTGGCACCATTCACATTGAAGAAATCCAAGATCAAGTCGAATTAACCCTCATGCGCGCCGGCGAACATAAAGTCGCACGTGATTACGTTATTTACCGTAGCGAACGCGCAAAACTCCGCGACGACAGCACCAGCGCTCTCAACCTAAACATTGAATTTCCTGAAATCAAAGTGGCTATCGGTGAAAACCAATTTGCCCCACTCGACAGCGTCCGCTTGAAAGCTGTTGTATCTGAAGCTTGCGCAGGGCTTGATGATGTAGAAGCAGAGGCTATTTTAAACGAAGCCATGCGTAATCTTTATGATGGTGTCAGCTTAGATGATGTGAACACTGCTCTAGTAATGGCTGCCCGCACACTCGTAGAAAAAGAACCCAACTACAGCTTCGCCACTGCACGATTGTTACTCGACAAGCTCCGCGCAGAAGCATTGAACTTCCTAGAAGTCGCAGAAAGTGCCACCCAAGCACAAATGTCTGATTACTACCCGCAAGCGCTAAAATCCTACGTCAAAAAAGGCATCGAGAACGACTTGATCTCAAAGGATCTACTTGAGTTTGACCTAGAAGAACTCGGTCACGCGATTATCCCTGAGCGAGACTTACAATTTACCTACCTCGGCCTGCAAACACTCTACGACCGTTATTTCATTCACTGCAATGACGTGCGCATTGAGCTTCCTCAGTTGTTTTTCATGCGCATCTCTATGGGGCTTGCACAACACGAGCATAATAAAAATGCCCGAGCGATTGAGTTTTACCGTCTACTCTCATCCTTCGACTATATGAGCTCAACCCCAACACTATTCAATGCGGGCACGCTCAAACCACAATTGTCTTCGTGTTACTTAACCACCATTCCAGACGATTTACACGGTATCTACGGCGCAATACAAGATAACGCMATGCTCTCAAAATGGGCCGGTGGACTCGGTAACGATTGGACGCCAGTACGCTCACTTGGCGCATACATCAAAGGCACTAACGGTAAATCACAGGGCGTAGTACCATTTTTGAAAGTCGCTAACGATACTGCCGTTGCCGTTAACCAAGGCGGAAAACGCAAAGGCGCCGTATGCGCTTACCTAGAAACTTGGCACTTAGATATCGAAGAGTTTGTTGATCTTCGCAAAAACACTGGAGACGAGCGCCGTAGAACACACGACATGAATACCGCCAACTGGGTGCCAGACTTATTCATGAAGCGCGTTTTCGACGATAAAGAATGGACACTGTTCACACCAAATGACGTGCCGGATCTACACGACCTTTACGGTAAACCCTTCGAAGCACGTTACGAAGAATACGAGCAACAGGCTCGTGACGGCAAGATAGCCTTGTGCAAAACAGTGAAGGCGCTCGACCTGTGGCGAAAAATGCTCGGTATGCTTTTTGAAACTGGTCACCCGTGGATAACATTTAAAGACAGCTGTAACCTACGCAGCCCACAACAGCACGTAGGGGTTATACACTCTTCCAACTTATGTACCGAGATTACACTCAACACCTCAGCTAACAACGAAATAGCCGTATGTAACCTCGGCTCCGTCAACTTAGCTCGACACATTGTCGATGGTAAACTTGATGAAGAACGCCTAGCTAAAACCATTAAAACCGCAATCCGTATGCTCGATAACGTTATCGACATCAACTACTACGCGGTGCAAACTGCACGCGCATCAAACCTTCGCCATCGTCCAATCGGCCTTGGCATCATGGGCTTCCAAGACGCGCTCTACAAAATGCGCCTCGCTTACGGCAGTGAAGAAGCCGTCACTTTCGCTGACCGCTCAATGGAACTCGTAAGCTACTACGCGATTCAAGCCTCCAGCGAACTTGCCCTAGAACGCGGCAGCTACAGCACCTACGAAGGTTCACTCTGGAGTAAAGGTACATTACCTCTCGACTCCATTGAGATATTGGCCGAACATCGAGGTGAAAAATACTTGAATGTCGACCGTAGCAGCACACTTGATTGGACATCCTTGCGTAACAAAGTCAAAGCTCAGGGCATGAGAAACTCCAATGTCATGGCCATCGCTCCGACAGCAACCATTGCCAACATTACCGGTGTATCCCAGTCCATTGAACCGACATATCAAAATCTTTATGTAAAATCGAATTTATCGGGCGAATTTACCGTAGTAAATCCTTACCTTGTTCACGATCTCAAAAAGCTCGATCTTTGGGATAGCGTCATGGTCAACGATTTAAAGTATTACGAAGGCTCACTACAAAAAATCGATCGTATTCCAGAAGACATCAAACAGCTTTACGCCACGGCTTTTGAAGTAGAGCCCCGCTGGATCATTGATGCTGCTAGCCGTCGTCAAAAATGGATCGATCAGGCCCAGAGTTTAAACATCTACATTGCTGGCGCCAACGGCAAAAAACTGGACATCACCTATCGCATGGCTTGGTACAGCGGATTAAAAACCACCTACTACCTACGCGCACTTGCTGCAACAACGACTGAGAAGTCGACTATTGATACCGGCACCCTTAATGCCGTTTCAGCCTCAGCCCCGTCCGATGCTGCTCCGGTTCCAGCACCAACGCCAAAAGCTTGCTCATTAGACGAGCCAGACTGCGAGGCCTGCCAGTAAGCAGCAACTGGTAGTTATCAACACAATAAAGCCTCTCGCCAATAATATTGGGGACCACTAGGAGCGATTTACCGCTCCTAGTGGTCATTAAACCAGGCTATTTATAGACACGTTAAATCTAAATTATTACAGGAAATACGATCCATGCTTAATTGGGACGATTACGAAACCGAAAGCGCCATTGAAGCCGAAACAGCAGCACCAGTAATTAATGACAATGTACTCGCAGAGCTCCAGGCAAAAAAGACGCAAGCTCCGGCCGAAAAGCAAGCCCCAGCATCTAAGCCAACAGCGCCTTCGGCACTAAAATCGTCAACCCCAGAGCCTGCCACCCAAGCAAGCCCTAAAGCGGAATCTAAAACTACTGAAGCCCCAGCCATTCAACCAAAATTAGACGCCGTTGATTTAGCGCGTAAGGCAATTGCAGATCTCGACCCAACCCCAGGCCTAGAAGAGCTTGAAATGGGCGCCGCTCGCATTATGGTAGATGACAAAAAAATGATTAACTGCCGCGCCGACCTTAATCAGCTAGTGCCATTTAAGTATGATTGGGCATGGCAGAAATATCTAGACGGTTGCGCCAACCACTGGATGCCACAAGAAATTAACATGAATGCGGACGTTGCCCTGTGGAAAAGTGCTGACGGTCTTAGCGACGACGAACGCACTATCGTCAAACGCTCACTCGGGTACTTCTCTACCGCTGACTCCCTTGTTGCTAATAATCTTGTTTTGGCTATTTATCGCCATATCACCAACCCAGAAGCGCGCCAATACTTACTTCGCCAGGCCTTCGAAGAAGCCATTCATACCCACGCTTATCAATATTGCGTTGAATCTCTGGGTATGGACGAAGCCGAGATATTTAACATGTATCGCGAGCTACCATCAGTCGCCAAGAAAGCCGCTTGGAGCATCGCCCATACTGAAGAAATCAATAAGCCAACGTTTGCCACTGGGACTCCAGAAACAGATCAAGAGCTTTTGCGCAACCTTATCGGATTCTACGTCGTCACCGAAGGTATCTTCTTTTACTGCGGTTTCACCCAAATACTTTCCATGGGTAGACGCAATAAAATGACCGGTGTCGCCGAGCAGTTTCAATACATTTTGCGTGACGAGTCTATGCACTTAAACTTTGGTATCGACGTTATTAACCAGATTAAGCTTGAAAATCCTCACCTTTGGACCGAAGAGTTTAAAGCTGAGACCAAGCAAATGATCCTCGAAGGCACCGAACTTGAAATTAATTACGCACGCGACACCATGCCACGTGGAGTGCTAGGCATGAACGCCGCAATGATGGAGCAGTACCTTCAATTTATCGCCAACCGCCGTTTAGCGCAAATAGGCCTAAGCGAAGCATTCCCCAACGCTCAAAACCCATTCCCATGGATGAGTGAGATAATGGATTTGCGTAAAGAAAAGAACTTCTTTGAAACACGCGTGATCGAATATCAAACAGGCGGCGCACTAAACTGGGATTAATACTACTCCACATAACTTAAAATATAGCGCTATACTGAGGCACCTCATAAGCTTTGAGCGTGTCTCAGCAAACACAAGCTCTTCAGGCTATCCTATAATAAAGCTAAGCACGCACCTAATATTTAGCTAAACGCGAAAACTCAACCACTCACACATAGAGAAACCTATGGCAAAAGTACTTGTAGTCGATGATGTGCACGACAACATTATGCTTTTGACCTATGAATTAGAGGACGACGGTTTCGAGGTATTATCTGCAACCAGCGGCAAAGAATGCCTGAAGGCTGCAGATCAGGTTGTACCCGATGTCATTTTACTCGATATTCGCATGCCTGAAATGGGCGGCATCGAAACGTTAGAACACTTAAAAAAGAATCCTAAAACTGCCGATATCCCTGTCATTATGGTGTCAGCAAATGACTCCAACGACAACATTATCAGCGTGCTTGATCTAGGTGCTCACGACTTTGTCAGCAAACCGGTTGAATACGTTGTCCTCGCCGCTCGCATGCGCTCAGCGCTCAGATTATCCCAAGCCCTCACACAGCTTGAAACGGCTAACATTGAGCTCAAAAAACTCGCTACGACAGACCCTCTCACCAGCTGTTTTAATCGCCGTCACTTTTTCTCACTCTCACGAAAAGAAACACTCAAAGCCACTCGACATCACCGTGGTTTAAGTATTTTTATGATGGACATTGACTATTTCAAAAGAATTAATGACACCTACGGACATATCGCAGGCGACCAAGCTTTAATTCAATTTGCTAATTGCTGCCGTGGCGTATGTCGAGAATCAGACATTCTAGGCCGGCTAGGAGGAGAGGAGTTTGCACTAAGCTGCACCGACACCCATATAAATGGCGCCAAAATGCTTGCTGAGCGATTAAGATTGGCTTGTGAGCAATTATCTATCAATGTCGATGGTAACGTGTTTAACATGACGATAAGCATTGGCATTACACAATTCCTACCGACAGATGAGAGTTTCGATTGCGCTCTACAGAGAGCCGACAAACTCCTTTATAAGGCCAAAGAATACGGTAGAAACCGCTGTATTTCAGAAGACGACCTACCCAATACATAAAAAACCCAACATCCCTAATTTTATTTCAAAAGCCGTTTCCCTCGTCATAAATACCCCATATCACGTCATAAACGCCGACCTCACCTCAAGAATAGTCAATGTCTTACAAACCCTGTGGACATATGCGCCTATACACCAACCCTCATTTTTAGCAAAATAGCTATCACCAGGACGGAACAAGGAAAGATAAAAGCTAGGGCAGCAAATATGGAAATATCAGCGCAGGATTGCGCGACAAGGAAGATGCGAATGGATAACGCGTACAGGAGGTAAAAGAGCCAATGGATGGTCAGCTACGAGGGGCTTTTAAAGCACCTCAAAAAAAGGAATGCAAGCCAGGGATGCATTTCAGATACGAGGATCGTATCTTTCAGGGAAAGTAAGGAGAGATTCCAAGTACGGAATCAGGCAAGGATTTGCTAAGCCGATTACTGAAAAAGGACGCAACCTGGAACCGGGCTTTGACAATCGGGGGATTGATAAGCCGCGTGAACAGAATCAGTATTTCAGGATGAAATAAGCAGTGGCACCAACAAATGGAATAAGCGCTCGACAAGCCATGATAGCAAAGGAATAGCACTGCTAATAAATCTAAGGCTAGAAAAGAGGAACAAGAACTCAGGAGGATAAACGCTAGTGGAATAGTGCAATGCACAGGGATACACCACGCGCAAACAACTTACAGACTCTAACTTACAGGATCACACCTTTATATCCATCATCAACGCAATACGCAGCAAAGCCGCAACCGAGATTGCATCGGTAATTTCACCGAGATAAGCCATCTTCACCGCCTGCTCTAAAGTCACCCGCTTCAAAGTAATATCTTCGGTCGCCTCCAAAGCCTGTGAGCCACAACTGAGACCCCTTGCCAGATATACATAAGCACGCTCATTACACACCGAATTTGAAGTATGTAACTGCATCAATAACTCCCAATGCTTAGCGGTCAAACCAGTCTCTTCCTGCAGCTCTCTTTTAGCGCCATCTAACGGCTCCTCACCAAAAGGAACGCCTCCCTCGGGAATTTCCCATGAGTACTCACCCAAGGCATAACGGCTCTGCCCCACCAACCAGGTATAACCCTCGTCATCAATGGGCAATACACCAACCGCTTGGTTTTTAAAATGCACCACCCCATAAATACCCTCAGTTCCAGCAGGTGTAATCACGTCATCATGCGTTAACTTAATCCACGGGTTTTCATACACCGTTCGGCGCTTTAGCCGCTGCCACGCATTGTTAATCATCGACATTACACACTCCAAATAGATTATTTTTTACTAGAACCAAAACAAAACACATTCAAATTCAAATGACAATCGCGCCACTTTTAACAATTTGTTAATATCCCCCTAATGGCGAACAAAAAGCCTCCCATCGACCTTGGAATATACCATACATGCAAACCCCCGACACCTTGCTCGAACTCACTCAAGCCTCTGATTTTTCCCGTCGCCACATCGGTCCCAGCTCAGAAGAAACAGAGCAGATGCTCGGTTTTTTAAAGCTCAAAACACTCGATGAACTAATCCAAAAAACCATTCCAACCGATATTCATAGCGATATTATAAAAGCGTTACCAGAAGCTAAAAGTGAATTCCAAGCACTTACCGAATTGTCACAAATAGCTCAAAAGAATAAAATTTATAAAAACTATATTGGGCTCGGGTATCACGACACCCACGTACCGCCAGTTATTTTGCGTAACGTATTGGAAAACCCAGGGTGGTACACCGCTTACACGCCCTATCAGCCCGAAATTGCTCAAGGGCGCCTTGAGGGGCTCCTCAATTTCCAACAAATGATTATCGAGTTAACCGGTATGGATATGGCAAACGCCTCCATGCTTGATGAAGCCAGCGCTGCAGCTGAAGCTATGGCAATGGCAAAACGCGTCGCCAGAAAGAACAAATCCGACAACCTGTTTGTTGATCAAGATTGCCACCCACAAACTATTGCTGTTCTTAAAACACGGGCAGAGCATTTCGGGTGGAACATTATCTTAGGCGACCCCGAAACTGATTTGCCTGAAAGTGATTTTTTCGGCCTAATTTTACAGTACCCGGGATCATCCGGCGCAGTAAAAGACATCTCCCACCTCATCCAGAAGTGCGCAAAAAACAACGCAATATCGATTGTTGCCGCAGACATTATGAGTTTAGTTTTACTTCAGCCTCCAGGAAAAATGGGTGCCGATATTGTCGTAGGCTCTAGTCAACGTTTTGGCGTACCAATGGGGTTTGGCGGCCCACATGCAGCCTATTTTGCCTTTAGAGATAAATACAAGCGCTCATCCCCCGGAAGAATCATCGGGGTATCGAGAGATAAACACGGTAAACCTGCATTACGTATGGCAATGCAAACACGTGAGCAGCATATTCGCAGAGAAAAAGCCAACTCCAACATTTGCACGTCACAGGTATTACTTGCAGTTATGAGCGCCTTTTATGCTATGTATCATGGCCCGAAAGGTTTAAATACCATCGCCCAACGCATCCATATTTTTACTAAAATCGCAGCTAACACTCTTCAAAACTACGGCTTTTCAATTCGACATGCCCACTTCTTTGATTCGCTCATTATCGAAACGGGTGACCAACAAAAAGACATTTATACCCGCGCTATTAATGCTCAGATTAATATCCGCTTAATCGATAACAGCGCCATTGGTATTAGCCTGAATGAGTGCACCACACAAGAAGATTTACTTGAACTTATCACTATATTTATAGGCGATGCTCCCGCACAAGACTTCGAAACGCTATTTCAAAAAGCACTCAGCGCTGAACACATCCCATCTAGCATGCTGCGCAGCGAAGCCCCGCTACAGCATCCAGTGTTTTCTCAATATCACAGCGAAACCGACATGCTGCGATATTTAAAACGCCTCGAATCCAAAGATATCGCCCTTAATCATGCCATGATTCCACTAGGTTCATGCACAATGAAACTCAACGCCACATCAGAAATGATTCCGGTAACGTGGCCACAATTTGCCAAAATACACCCATTTGCACCGTTAGAACAAAGCAAAGGCTACCAAACACTTTTTCTTCAATTAGAAAATATGCTGAAAATTTGCAGCGGTTATGACGCTGTCAGCTTACAACCGAACGCAGGTTCACAAGGTGAATACGCAGGTTTAATTGCCATAAAAAAATATTTCGAAAGCAAGGGGGATACAAACCGAGATATATGCTTAATCCCAGCATCCGCTCACGGCACCAACCCAGCTTCCGCGCAAATGGTCGGAATGAGAGTAGTTGTAATTAATTGCGATAGTGAAGGCAACGTCGACTTGGACGATTTAAATGAAAAGATCCGTATCCACAATCGTAACATAGCGGTATTAATGATTACCTACCCTTCAACCCACGGTGTTTTCGAGCAAAAAATTAAAGCCCTATGCCAAGCAATTCATGATGTAGGCGGACAAGTGTATATCGATGGTGCCAACATGAATGCACTTGTCGGGCTTGCTGCGCCAGGGGAGTTTGGTGGCGACGTATCACATTTCAATTTACATAAAACTTTTTGCATCCCTCACGGCGGTGGCGGCCCGGGCGTTGGCCCTATCGGAGTTAAATCGCACTTAGCGCCATTTTTACCGTCACACCCAATCACTAGCCCACCAAATACAAACATCGACAATGGCACCATCTCAGCCGCTCCATGGGGCTCAGCATCGATACTACCTATCAGCTGGATGTATATCACCATGATGGGCAATAACGGCATGAAGCGAGCCACACAGACCGCAATACTTAACGCAAATTACATTGCACAACGCCTGCAGCCTGATTACCCAATTTTATATCGAGGCGAAAACGGCTTTGTCGCACATGAATGCCTGCTTGATCTTCGACCACTTAAAGATGCCAGCGGCGTTACCGAAGAGGATATCGCCAAAAGGTTAATGGACTTTGGTTTTCACGCACCAACAATGTCCTTTCCGGTTGCGGGCACTCTCATGATTGAGCCAACCGAGTCCGAATCGAAGCAACAGTTAGATCGGTTTTGCGATGCCATGCTACAAATTCGTAGAGAAATATCCCAAATCGAGAGCGGTGAGCTTCCGCGTGATAACAACCCACTAATTAACAGCCCGCATACCCTCGAAGATGTGCTTTCAGACAACTGGGAGCACCCCTACAGCAAAGAACAAGCATGCCGCGCCCTTCCCTATCTAAAAGAGCACAAAGTCTGGCCTACGGTAAACAGAATCGATAATGTCTTCGGTGATAGAAACTTAATATGCTCATGCCCAAGTATTGAATCCTACCTTGAGGACTAATTGCTCAACATCGCTCCAAAATATAGGCGACTCAACTGTGATCGCCTAAACGAAAAAAAGCGGCCAATGGCCGCTTTTTTAAGAAAAACATAATCTAAATGGATCAATCAGCGTAGGGTACCAAAGATACATTAAACACTTTAGCCGATCTCGCCGCATCGGCAATAGCTACGTATGTACGCGTAGACGACTGCTCATGAGCCCTTATTACAACGCCACCTTCTGGATTCTCTGCCGATTTCTGCGCGATAAGTGAACGCACTGCACTAATCGTCACACGACGCTGATCGATGTAAACATCATCAGACGCATTCACCGATATCAGGATGTTCTTAGACTCAGCATCCGGTGGTGGTGGCTGATCATTGTTCTCAGGCACATTAATGTTGATCGACTGCTCCTTAAGGAAGGATGCGGTCACAATGAAGAAGATCAACATAATAAAGACCACGTCGAGCATGGGCGTGAGGTCGATCTCGGCTTTATCTTCGGATTCGACTTTATTTCTCTTTCTACGACTCAACTTTATTCTCCGCTATTTAGTAGCACTATACATCGCCGATCTGGCACCCAAGCACCTTAACTCATGCTATTCGGCAGGTAAACCTACCGCACGAGCTCAACAATGCCCAGCATTGCGTTCTGGTACAACGCAACAATGTACACCAGTACCCCTGCAGCAGCAATATACTTATCAACCAAATGTAAATTTGGCAGCTCTATATTATTTTAACACAAAGTACCAAATTTAACACAAAGTACCGAAGGTGCCGAAATCGAACGCAATTCAACCACCCAGTAAAGCCCAACCTAACATCAAAGTCGTAACAAACTGGTAAATCGAGCCCAGAGATTAACGACACATCCCGCATATTAGCGGTTGGCCAAATGACGTCGGGATTTAGAGCACGCCAAATTATTTACCCCCCCCCAAATAATTTCAACAATCACCAACATAAATCGATACAGGGAAATTTAGCAAAAAACACACAAAACATAACCATTACAAAAAACCTAATTTCGGCATACCGACACCATGCAAAAAATAGCAACACCCCCTCCCCAAAACCGCACCAGCACACAATCACCCACAAACCAAATCACAAAATCATGTCAAACAAATCGACAATTCAAACCAAATGAACAATCAAACACAGGCAAACACAATCAAACAAATACCTAAGCGTTAATTTAAACCCACTAAACTACGAAGCAGATAAGAAAATCACCCACAACGGCCACAATGACCGCTAACAAACAGGTATATATAAACGATAAAATCCATCTTTAGGAACAGACACTTATAAAACATCAAAAGCCTAACCCTAATACCTGCAAACACACCCCCCAAAACAAAATATCTATGCTCACTCGAAAASCTCAAATTTCAACATTGAGATAACAAAATTCCGTCATTCGGAGTTTTAAGTTTCATTAACGATAAAATYAATCCAAAAACAGAGAGYCGTAGCGCCAAAAGTTAAATTAAATGAAGAAAATCTTATCAAATTAAAATAAAAGCTTGCTAACAACATAGTTTTTATTAGAAAATGCCAAAATATTAGAATTTTCTTGTTATTTTGTAGCGTAGTGCTACAACTTCATATAATCACAGAACAAAAATAGGGTAAAATCATGGCTGGTCGAAAAGCATCTAATGTTGATCCTGTCGCTGCACTCGAAACGGAATTAGCWGCGCTTAACACCAAACTCGAAAAGGCAAAGGAAGTAAGAGCTAAAAGAGTTCAAGCTGCACTTACTAAAGCAACTAAAGCAGCAGAATCCGCTAATAAGAAATCAGCGGCCGCTAAAGCTAAAGTTGCAACCATTCGTTTAAAAAACAAATCTGTCGCTCAAGCCAAGCAGCTTGCAAAAGCCCGAGCAGCAGCAGAAGCCGCAAAATCCGTTGCCGCGCAAGCTAAAGAAGTATTGGTAGAGGCGAAAGCCGCTACAGCTGTAATTGACGCCGACGCAAAAGCTGCTGCCGCTCTAACAAAAGCTATCGCTAAAGAAGTACCCGCAAGCAACAAAAAATCGGCCTCAACTGCAACTCAAGCACCAAAAGCAGCCGCTCGTGGTCGCGGTCGCCCACCTAAATCAACAGCCGAAAAAGCAGCCCCAAAAAGAGGCCGTGGTCGCCCACCAAAAGCAGAAGCAGCCGAAACAAGCGCTACAGCACCAGCGGAAAAACGCGGACGCGGTCGGCCACCTAAAGCTGCGGCAGTAAAAGAAACAACAACACCAGCGGCAAAACGCGGTCGTGGTCGCCCGCCAAAAGCGGCAGCAGCTACCGAAAAAACCGCATCCACACCTGCCGTAAAACGCGGTCGCGGTCGCCCACCCAAGGCAGTCGCTACACCAGAGACCACAGCTCCCGCAGAGAAACGTGGCCGCGGTCGTCCGCCTAAAGCGAAAGCAAGTGCGCCAAAAACCGAAGCAAAAAGAGGTCGAGGTCGACCACCAAAAGCGAAAGCACCAGAGGCTACAAGCACTGCAGCTAACACCCCAGCACCAAAAAAACGTGGCCGCCCACCAAAAAGCGCAAAATAAACCGCTAGGCCAGTAAAGCCAAAACCCTACAGCGAACCAAACGCTGTAGGGTTTTTTAATTTTTGAAAGAGCACAAACAAGCACACTCCGAATCAAAAAAGAAACTACACAAGCTAATCAACTCTACGGCGAATTCCTACGGATACCTCCCCAGAAACTAATGAGGTACATGAAGACCGATATTTCAAAGCCGCCCCGTACATGTCTTTTGCATCAAAGTCGATCAAATAACTCACCAACTCTTCAGTAAACTCTACAGGCTCCGGACGAACTAAGGTCAATACACTGACACCAGCCATCAATGTCACCTTACTCATCAAAGCATCATTGCAGATCTGCCACTGCTCAGCCATGCGCACCTCACGCGCCATCGCAATGCGTGCCTCTTCCGCAATACGAATGATCTCCAATTCTTCCGGAGTTGGCTCAAGCTCTATGATTATTTGTGTCGTTAGAGTTTCCATGGTCAATCCGTCAACCATTTCATTGTAATTTCTGCCACTTTTTTGCTGGCACAATATCCTATACATCGGATGATCTGGTACGCCCTGCTCTAAATCAATGGTGCCACTTAATACTTTGACGCACCTGTCCAGCGCCTCAGCTGCTAGCGCAGCATCCTTTAACTTTAAAAAGTAAGTATTATACTTAGCAGGTAACCACAACCGCTTATCATCTAACCCATACGCTGCGCACACGTTAAGCGCTAGAGCAGCCACGCCAGCATATTTAGCGAATTTTTTGTATTTTACCGAAGGCCATTGCATTAAAGATAAACCCGAACAAAATAATCAGGTCGTCTTCATCACCTTCATGAAATTCAACCCCATAAACAAACGCACCGTTTTTCTTAGTCTTACGACTACGAATCACCCCTTTTATCGCCAACATTCGCTGAATAGAACCGATTTTAAACTTTCCTTTAATTGAAAGGTTATCGCCCACCCCGCCAACGCTTTCAGACATTTCAAGCGCTGCGCCTGTGGTACTAATGTCACAGACCTTGCCGACAGCTGCAGCGTTAGCCTTTGTCGTCAAGTTGGATACAAGCACAGGCAAAGATACATGCACTCGACTTGCATTACGAATTTTTTTGAATTGAATATTAGTTGGGAAGTCGATATACACCATAAACATGGGCACATCAGTCACAAACAAGACAGTGCTATCGAACAGAACCACCCCATCCGCCTGCAATGAGCGAATAATAACGCTCTCGCCCTCAGAGACGCTGGGGAACACACCGGAGGATGGCGCCGTTAAAATAAGACTCTCATCAGGGATAGCCCCTAACAATATGCAGTCATTGCCCGCAGAACCACTTTTAGACGAACTTATAAGATGGATCGTCTGTCCCATCCTCATATCTAAATCATCAAATACTAGCGCTTCGTCATCTGCCATATATAGACTCACATCCCTACCATTTCTGGGTATTTAACTTTAGAAGCCCCCAAATCTTTTCCAGTGCAACGCCAAGCAAAAAATACCTGGCACAACATAAAGAAAGAGCATATAAGAGAATCAATATATAAATAGTAGCAGATGCATTTACACTGGCGCTTAAATAGAGGCCAAGAGACAACAAAGCCACACATTAATATTAGATTAAGCTATAAATACTCAGCTAGCTAGCCGTAAGCCGCCAGCATATCCCGCCCGATTGGGCTCTGAGCTTGGCGAGCGAACTCATGATTCCAATGTATCAACAAGTGCGCCAACTGCTTTGCCTGCTCATCCAAACTCTCAAGCTCAGAAAAAGTATCCTTTAGACCACTATACAGTTTCACCTTGCGGTGCTCAGATGCAAATGACTGCTCCGGAAATAAACCTCGATAAACCTCTAGCTTCCAGCGGAGGTTATGAACCATATTACGAAAGTAGATCAACTTAGTCTCAAGGGTGATCGGCTGCTCATCACTTAGCTTTCCAAAAATAGTGAAGTCCGTGCCAAACACCACAACCTTTCGACAATTCGCATCCGCAACGACGTTTGCTGTCCGCTCACAATTGACCAGCATAGACAAATCACCAAACAGCTCACCCGGTGTAATATAGTTTAATATAGTATTAGGTTCAGCTCCTTCTGACGCTCTCACCTCAAGCTGACCTTTTACTAAAAAATACAACCAGTGATCGACTTGCCCACGTTCAAGAACAAGCTCCCCTGGGCGATACTCGATAATACTGGAATGACTCATCAATATATCGAATTGATACGGATCGTTCTCTTTAACAACTCGATAGAATGGAATGGCGGATAAAAGCTTATCTAAAGCATCTTGAGGGTATTTATGTAGCGGATGAATATCCATAAAAGCGGAACCCCAAATAAAGCAACAGTTTTATAAAGTGATGATTCTACCTATAAAGTAGCTGCGAATTCGCAAAGTAGTGACAAGATAAGTAAAATACTGCACTAAAGTTCAATTATTGCAATCTATATCACCCTTACAATCTAACCTAACTCTCAAAGGGAGAGGCCTTAAAACACCGACGGGCTAAAATATATAAATAAGGCGCTCATAGAAACAAAAAAAGAACCAATCTCATGCACGAATAACACACATATCGAGCAATCCATAACGATGGTACATCAGAGCCCGCTATAAAGGTAGCTTGTCACCATTATCGCTGTAGCAGCGATACTTGCAGTAACAGAGTTTTCAGTTGCGCTGCAATCATGTAAAGTTGGAACTGAAACACGGAAATCCGTAGTAACGTCAAAGCGGCAACATCCACTTATACCACGAATCAATTGAACTACACTTAAAACATAACTATTTGTAAGATACATAGGCATATAACGAGATTATGATGAAAAAAATGATAAGAAAGAACACGGTATTTAGCTTGCTACTTATTGCCATTACATCAGTTATCTCTACACCCATTTTTGCCGCCCCGGTATTGAATGGCATTGCAATACATTCAGAGCTTAGCAAAGAACAATTCTTAGCCGGGCTTTACGTTGAAACAACGTCAGACAAAGCCAACGGCATTCTATACAGCCAAGAAGAAAAAGCCATCCAAGTAAGGGTGCTCGCAGATAAATTTTCCACCCGACGCTTTAAAAGAATGTGGATCGAAGGAATGGCGATCAACTCTAGCCCGGCTGAACTAGAAAAGCACGCAGGGCACATGGCCAAATTTAATAAACTAATGAAAATTAAGCTGGCCAAGCACGATATATTTGCGGTTACCCGCGGAAAAGACGTCGTCACAGTATCCCTTAATGGCGCCAAACTTGGCGAGATCGACGATTTGAAGTTTTTCGACCTACTTCTGAGAACTTGGGTTGGCCCGGTTCCCCTTTCGTCCGAGTTTCGTAAGGCTCTGCTAACCGCAGGTCAACTCGACGCAGATCTATTAAACCGTTATGAAACCACAACGCCGAACGACGAAAGAATCGCTGCCACAGAAAATGCAGTGGCATCAAGAAATCTAGCCTCCGTTAAAATTGCTCAACCAAGCCTCCCGGCTTCAAACAAACTCAAACTAGAAATTGCAAAACCAGACATATCAATAGCAGTAGCGGACGAGCTTGTGGGCAATACGATATCCATTGACCTGCCTGAGATACCACAATCCGATGGGATTGTAATCGCACCGCCAGTACTAGCCGGTAACGACGAGAGCACTGAATATGTTAACGATACCTTAGAAACATCAGAAGCAACACCCGAAGTCGCAATCGCCGATACCGCCAACAGCGCCCCGGCATCTGTTGTTATGAAGGACGAGACGCCTGAGGACTCTGTAATAGAGTCCATTTTCGATGATGACGAAGAAGACGACGAGCTTACCCCCGAACAAATTATCACTATCGCGAGCTATTATCCGAAGCTAGTCAAATGGACTCAAAAGAATATCCAATACCCAACCAGAGCAATGGATAGAGACCAGGAAGGCTCCGTTAGGGTAAGAATTACAGTCAACAAAAAAGGTAAATTCAAAGGGGTTGAAATGCTAGAAAAAGCCAAGCATGAATTATTAAACAAAGCCGCACGAGCAGCTGCGAAAAGATCTAGCCCCTACCCTAAAATACCGGAAAGCATGAACCAAGAAGAGTTCTCTTTTACAATGCGAATGACATTTAGACTACCACCGAAAGGCTAAGGCGCTAAAGATTAAGCTTGGAGGGTGTAAGCGGTAGTGTGTTCAACTTTGAATCACTACCGCCCAACAAAAACAACAAATAAAGCAATAAACTCGTACAGACAAGACGCCTAAACCGCTAAATTAGGCGTGCGAAGCAAGCTCGTTCAAGCGCTCTAAGATAACCTTACGAATATCGCTCACCTCCAATTCAGAAATACCGCTTAAGCTTTCCAGACGCAAAGCATGCAAATGTAAACACGGCATATCCTTATTTAACTCCCGCAGATCCCCCTTCATTAAAACAGGCAAAAAAGGATGCTCGGGTGAGCGCTTACGATTGATAAGATTCAAGCCGACTGCAAACGGGACTTTCCGATATTTTTTTTGTGAAGCCCCCAGAGGAATAATCATATTCAAGCGCCCTGTGGGATCCTCCGCAGAGCAAGGCGCTAGCAACAACCCGGTTTTATTCACAGCAACCCCCTCAACACCATGGAAGGTGTCGTGTGGGGCATAAGGATCCGGGAGAATCACCAATTTACGCGCCTCCTCTTCAGGAAAGCATATATTGTAATTACTATAGAGCTGCGCAACGCTATCGGAGAAAACACAAAATCTATTCTCAAAACGCATCACAAATTCACGCGCCCGTTCATGGCGCCGAAAGTACCCCATATCCCAAACTAAGTCTACATTCGCCATATTGACATAGTCCCCATACAGAAAGTGCCCACGTGTTCAGTCTTTAGGTATTCCAACAAAACCTCCTAACAATGAGGCTTAGCTCCAAAGCCGATAGAACAGCTTATAAGCAAAATACGAAAATAACGCCGCAATTTGCCCCCGTTCTGCTAAGTTTATAGTGTCAATAGCCCTTATAAAAGAATATCCCATTCATCTACAAATGCACATTTAAGCTCGACTCAACCTTAACAAACTCACGAGCAAAGATTTATGACTGACAATGACTTATACAGTCTCATCGGTAGCAAGTTACGCGACAAGATCAAGCAAAAGCAACTCGAAGTACCTATGTTGCCAGAGATCGCCAGTAAGGTCATACGTTTAACACAAGATACCGAAACCGACAGCAGTCAACTAGCAAAATTGATACAAGGTGATCAAACTTTAGCTGGACATGTGATGCGTGTCGCTAATTCGGCAGCGTTTAGCCCTAACTGCAGTATGATTTCACTGCAACAGGCGACAACGAGACTCGGTATGAAAGTCATTGCGGAGATTGCGCTTGGCGCTTCTGTAAACTCAACTCTATTTGACACGCCGGGTTTTGAAAAGCACATATCGTACGAATTAAACTTTTCCGTAGCCGCCGGGCTCTGGGCAAAAGAGGTAGCCCGAGCCTGCCGTAAGAACGTTGAAGCGGCATTTTTAGGTGGGCTATTACATGATATCGGCAAGCCTGTCGCCATACAGGCTGCTTTAGACATCGCTAAAAATCACGACCTAAAACTCGAAGATAGACACATTTTGACCATAGAAAAAAAATACCAGCGCGCGATAGGTGCTCACGTTGTCAAAGAATGGGGTATGCCCAAACCCGTATGCATGGTTGTGACCTATTTCGACATGCCTCATGAGGCACACAGCAGCCAGAATCAAACGCTGACCGTCGTCGCAGGTGAGCGGCTCGCCAGTCACTTTTTATGCGAGGAGCGCGAAGGCAATGCCTGTACAACCACAGAAGAGCTGCTCAACACCCCAGTATTTGCTGCCCTAAACCTTTATCAGGACGAGATACTTGAATTACTCGAACGAGAAGATCAAGTTAAAGCGTCCATGGAGGCACTCAGCGCGTGAGTATCGCCCCCCCTAATACGACAGAACGCGACGATACCTCGGCTTGCGATAACTTTGTTTACGATACCATTGTTATTGGCAGCGGCCCTGCCGGTCAAAAAGCAGCAATTCAGGCTTCAAAAGCCGGTAACCGCGTTGCTATTATTGAAAAAAGCCGTGATCTAGGCGGATCCTGTGTTCATCGAGGTACCATCCCGTCCAAGACGTTACGGGAAAATGCTTTACGCGTTAAGAATATGCGCATGAACGCTGCAATGTCCAATTTCAAGCTTGCCGAAGACATTGAACTTAACACGCTAATTGACCGGCTCGATGAAGTACTCAAAGCGCATGACCGCTATATGCGCAAACAAATTGAACGTTGCAATGTAACGGTCATTCACGGCCGGGCAAAATTTCAATCGAATACCGAAATAGAAGTTGTTAACGTTAAAGGCCAGGTCACCCGGTTTCAAACTAAATATTTCATCATAGCCACTGGATCCTCCCCAAGAGCCCCAGATAACATCCCCATCGACCACGAAAGCTTATTTGATAGCGACTCTTTGTTATCGATGATGTATTTGCCTAACAGCTTAACCGTACTCGGTGGCGGCGTCATAGCGAGTGAATACGCATCCATATTTCAAGCGCTTGACGTGAAAGTCACGATGATTGACAAATACCCACAACCACTGGGTTTTCTCGATCAGGATCTCACCAAAAAATTCATCCACTCTTTCGAAAAAATGGGTGGTACGTGGATGGGAAATCGCACCGTAGTCAGTGCTCATTGGAACGGGTTTGATGAAGTCACCACTGTTTGCGAAGATGGCACCGAAGTGAAAAGCGAAAAACTGCTATGCGCGGCTGGACGTTTCGCGAATGTAAAAGACTTATCTATTGAGAATGCAGGCCTAGAGATCAGTGATCGCGGCCTAATTAGTGTCGATGAAAATCTACGCACTAAGGTTCCTAATATTTATGCCGCAGGCGATGTCATCGGCCCACCATCCTTAGCCTCTGCATCAATGGAACAAGGTAGGCGCGCCAGCTGCAACGCATTAAACATCCCCGTAGGTAAAGCCCACAACCATATACCTTCCGGTATTTACTCCATTCCTGAGCTGTCATCTGTAGGTTTAAGCGAATCACAAGCACGGGAAAAATTTGGCGATATTTTAGTGGGCATCTCGCACTTTGAGGAAATCGCGAGGGGGCAAATCTCCGGAATCCAGGACGGGATGCTTAAAATAGTATGCGATGCACAGGGCATGAAAATACTTGGCGTTATGATTGTAGGCGAGGGCGCCACAGAGCTTATTCATATCGGCCAAATGGCACTGATAGCAGACTCAAATGTCGATATATTTATTGAAAGTATTTTTAACTTT
The DNA here is from genome assembly GCA_002746115.1 of Alteromonadaceae bacterium. Taxonomy (GTDB): domain Bacteria; phylum Pseudomonadota; class Gammaproteobacteria; order Pseudomonadales; family Cellvibrionaceae. The sequence continues at coordinate 20,295 of NVXL01000002.1, read as the reverse complement.
CCGACACTTGCAGAAGCCTACCGAGTCGCAGCCTTAGATATTGTAGAACAGCGCCCGGCCGACGATTCAAGCTATTAATCCAAGCTGTTAAACAGCCTCCACAAAAGAATATCGACCGTCCGCCGCTCTGAAAGTCACTCTTCTTCGGCGGACTCATTCTTAACCGACAGCAAGTTTAAAACCTCAGATTCATCTACTGGTATCGACGCCAAATTCTGCCCTGAGCCTAGCAGCACGCCCAACCAACGTGTCTCCTCAAAGCTCTCAAAAGCAATTTTAACCGTCATCGTCAATGGTATAGAAAGCAGCATGCCAATAGGCCCTAAAACCCAACCCCAGAAAACCAAAGACAAAAACACCACCAATGCCGACAAATTCAACCCGCGCCCCATTACTCGTGGCTCAAGGATATTCCCGACACCAAAGTTAACCGCCAGATAGCCAAAGCCGACCAAGGCCGCATCACCAGCACCTAACTGAACCAAGGCGAGCAATACCGCAGGCACAGCCGCGATAACTGAGCCCAAAGTCGGTACGAAGTTAAGTAAGAATGCCATCATCCCCCACAAAACTACGTACTCAACATCAAGAGCCCATAACCAGACCGAGATCAACACCCCGGTTAACAAGCTCATTAAGGTTTTGATCGCCACATACTGATTAACACCAGAGGTAAACTGCTCAACGGCATTAACAGTCCTTTCAGAGTTTTTAAAGACTTTAATCTTCTGGGTAAAACCCACCTCCTCCGCCAAGATAAATACCACAGTAAGCAAAATAAGGAAGGCATTGGTCATGAGATTACCCAGCTGAGCCAATGTATTCCCAGCCATCGAGAGCGCCACAGAAGGGTTAAAACTTTCACGTAACTGGGAAATATTTACCGAGACGCCCATCGACTCAAGCCTTGTAAAAAGCTCAGCGGTTAAATCAGCCAAACGCGCTTGATAAATGGGTAAGTCACCACGGAAATCACTAATCGCGCCGCCCGCAATCGTGCCGACCAAAGAGCCGAAAACCACAATGACCACAATAACAATCACCATAGCCAAACCATTCGGTATGCCCTTCTTTTTTAGCCATAACAGCGGGGGAGTACAGATAACTGCGATAAAAAGCGATAGCAGAAAAGGGACGAGTATCGATTCAGCTGCGCGCATTCCAGCCACCACAATCACAAATGCGGCCATCACAAACAAAAAACGAGTCACTGGAGATGTTTGAACCATTAGGGCACTTTCCGTCTACGTCAATATTATTGCGAGTATAACCAATTAGCTTCCCGGCTGCCTAAAAGGCACAAAAAAGCCGGGAATACCCGGCTTTTAAATTCGCCCCCCTAAGATAAGACTTAGTGCTCTCGCGTTGAATCGAATTTCACTTCAGGGTAACGTTCCTGAGACAGCGAAAGGTTTACTCGCGTCGGCGCTAAATAGGTTAAGTAACCACCACCATCAAGGGATAGATTATCCGAACATTTACGTTTGAACTCAGCGAATTTCTTTTCATCGTCGCACTCAACCCAACGAGCGGTAGCGACATTGACCGGCTCATAGATAGCCTCCACCTTATATTCGTCTTTAAGACGATAAACAACCACTTCAAACTGCAGAACACCGACTGCACCCACAACGATATCATTGTTATTCAGCGGGAAGAAAACCTGCGTTGACCCCTCTTCAGATAACTGCTGTAAGCCTTTTTGCAACTGCTTCATTTTCAGCGGATCTTTTAGACGTATACGTCTAAACAATTCGGGTGCAAAATGCGGAACCCCGGTAAATTTAAACGCCTCCCCTTCGGTAAAAGTATCGCCAATTTGGATTGTGCCATGATTGTGCAAACCTATAATATCGCCTGAGTACGCCTCTTCAACATGACTGCGATCACCAGCTAAAAATGTTACGGCATCAGCCACTTTTACATCCTTACCAATGCGGACGTGCCGCATTTTCATACCTTTATTATAAGTACCGGAGCATACACGCATAAATGCGATACGGTCACGATGCTTAGGATCCATGTTCGCCTGTATTTTGAAAATAAAGCCTGAAAACTTATCTTCGCGCGCAGCAACAGTTCTCACATCAGTATTACGATCAAGCGGTGGCGGTGCCCACTCGACAAACCCGTCCATCATTTCCCGGACACCAAAATTACTCAGCGCTGTCCCGAAAAATACCGGCGTTAACTCACCGGCCAAATAAGCCTCTAAATCAAACTCGTGGGTCGCACCGCGTACCAATTCAATTTCTTCGCGAGTATCATCTGCATACGGCCCCATTAAGGCATCAAATTCAGGGGTATTGATGCCTTTAAATTGCTCGTCATCAGGAATGATATGCCCTTGCCCTTGTCGGTAAACATGGACAGTATCGGTATATAAGTTATATACCCCTTTAAACTCCTTACCCATGCCTAAAGGCCAATTAATGGGCGCTGCAGCAATTTTTAAAACCGCCTCAACTTCATCCATAACATCTATAGGATCACGAATATCACGGTCCATTTTGTTTATGAATGTCAAAATCGGCGTATCACGCAAACGGCAGACTTCCATTAACTTAACGGTTCGATCTTCCACACCCTTGGCGCCATCAATCACCATTAAGACAGAATCAACAGCGGTTAATGTACGGTAAGTATCTTCAGAAAAATCCTCATGCCCCGGGGTATCCAGTAAGTTAACTATGCGGGATCTATAAGGAAATTGCATCACCGAGGAGGTCACCGAAATTCCCCGCTCTTTCTCCATCGACATCCAATCAGATTTTGCATGGGGGCCACGCTTACCTTTTACTGAACCCGCTAATTGAATCGCATTCCCAAAAAGTAATAGCTTTTCAGTGATCGTGGTTTTACCCGCATCCGGGTGGGAGATAATCGCGAAGGTTCTCCGCGTATCAATTTCTGAAACTAGATTTAAATCAGGCATACATAGTGTTCCAACAAAGAAAGGCGCTAACTACTAGCGCCTTTCAGGATAAAGCATCACTTGTGGTAGCAAATACGAATCAAGTACTTACTTTAGGTTTGGGGGTCGAGGGGTTATAACCAAAACCAGCATCGGGGATCGTAATCCCTTTGGAGTAGAGCAGATAACCAATGCAGGCAAAATGGTGCGTTGCATGGCTGTGCGCCTGACATAAGGCCGCGCCGATGGTAGAAGCGACCTCTTCTTTACCAAAGCCTCCGCCAATATCATCAACAACAGTCACTTTATGAGCCATATCAAAGGTCTTTAGTTCGTTTAAACCGGCTTTAACATTTTCAAGATATTTAAGCCCTTCCGCAGGCTCGGTCTCTGCACTTGTGCCACGTTCACGCTTGGTTAAATCCACAATTCCAGTATCAAAGCCTGCTAATGTACAGGTAAAAATATCTAATACATGACGGATGTGGCCACCTACGCTACTGTAATATGGCCCAGAAGAGGCGTCTGCATACGCCTCTTTATCTAGACTATTGATCAGCAGCTCTACTCTGTTTAAATTATTAACTGCCGCACTAATTATATTTTCAGCCATACATTTCTCTTCTTGCGGGCCTAGCCCCATCAATAATCGTTACTCATCCAAAAAGGCAACCACAAAGCCACTCGTAATTAACAAAGCAATCGCGTCAGCCGGATTAAAACTCTCATCTTTCGCCATTGCAAGCTCAAATGCACCTACAACAGTCTTACTATTCTTTAAGGCAAGTAAAAAGGCATACAGACCGTCAGTTATGCGCAACATCTGTATTTTATACCCTTGCCTCATCACCAATATATGCTCAGGTGAATCCACATTAAGTGGTTGCGAACCACTTTCCTCACCGCCCACACCCTCCTCACTTTCTGTACTCTGTTGGTTCAACTCCCAAATACTCATAATCGCATAGGGAGACGATAATAGCTGGCATGCAGAGTGAACAGCAACACGCTTGGCCGCAAATACTTCTGGCGGCAACGACGAAAAGGCATCTGGCTCAAGCGAGGCCTCATCATTTGCGTAATAAGCCACATGTCTCGCCAAATCGAGTTGCGCCACATCACGTAAATACGATAAATCCCGAGTGTGCTCAAAGGTAGATATAAACGCCGGAAACTCTCTACCAAACAACACCATTGCTGCCTGCCGTGGAGGATGTGCGCGATTATAACACGCAGCTAATCCATTAAAGAACTCTTCGCCTAACAACTTCTTAATCGTGGGGTATAGATCCGCTAAGCCCTCACCCAAGGCGTACATGACATTATTACGGTATACCGCAAAGCGCGCGTCTCGCTCTTCATCGCTATAATCGATAAAAGAGGCCTTTAACGAAGCACCTAATTCACCGCCTAAAAGGCCAGCGGCAAAAGCTTGCTGCAATTCATCAATGCGCACTTGCGACAACCTCCGTCACCCTTTCATCAACCAGCATATTCAAGGTTTCCGCCATGGCTTGACAGGCCAAAACTGCCTGTTCAAACAATACGCTAAACTCGGGGATATTAGTATCCCACTCAATGAGCACCGGCACCGGCACACCGATCTTAGCCATAGTGTGACGATACAAAGCCCAAACACTCTCTTTGACAGCAGAACCATGATCATCAATACAAATCACCTGATCATCAAGGAGTATTTTCTCCACATGACCAGCCAAATGAATTTCACCAACAGCTTCACACGGAAAGTGATTAATGTACTGGTAGGCATCAAAACCACAATTCCGCGAGGAGACTTCGACATTATTGACGTCAAGCAAAAGCCCACAGCCGGTTTTACTCACCACCTTAGCCAAGAAATCAACTTCGGAGTACGCCTGCTCTTTGAACTGTATATAGACTGAAGGGTTCTCTAACAAAATCTGACGACCAAGTGCTTGCTGCATACTATCAATATTGTCGCAAACAATCTCCAAACTCTGCTCGGTGTAGGGCATAGGCAATAGATCGTTTAAACACACGCCTCCCACCCGATTCCAAGAGAGGTGCTCTGAAACTCGTGCTGGGCGATAGCGAGCAATTAATTGCTTTAAGACATTTAAATGCTGTGTATCGAGTCCATCAGCCGAACCTAACGACACACCAACAGCATGTAATGAAAGCGCATAATGACTGCCAATCTCGTCCAAATAGCGATGAGATAAACCACCGTCGCCCATAAAGTTCTCAGGATGCACTTCAAACCAACCAATCGCTGGTCGCTGATCCAAAATTAAGTCGTAGTGCTGAGCTTTTAACCCAAGCCCGAAACCGTCTAGGGATAATCGCTTTGGCGATGAGGTCACGAATAAAGCCTCTTTGTCGTCGGTATTAAGGTGCTATGCAAATATGCATATTGTCGCACTTTATACCTCAGACAAGCACTTAAGTTCCAGCGCTATTGAATCAAAGTCCCTCACAAGCAGGAATTTCACTCACTCTCGAATTTATAACGACGGCGTTATAGAGGGCTTCTTAGCTTCTAGAAAGCAAGTATTGACGGTAGACACAAACTTGCCCATATCAATCGGCTTGGTTAAATATGCCTGAAAGCCAGTTTGCAGACCTTTTTCAATTTCAAACGACATCGCGTTAGCGGATAGCGCAACAACCGGGATATCCTTCGTACACTCATCGCGAGATAAAACTTTGTAGACTTCAAACCCACTCATGTGCGGCAAGTTAATATCAAGCAAAATAATGTCTGGTTTTTCCGTTCGCGCTTTGTATAAACCCTGCATCGGCTCAAGCGCCGACGATAATGTTAAATTACTGTAGTGCTTGATTAAACCTGAGAGCACTTTAATGTTGATGGGGTTATCTTCGATATAGAGAATACTGCATTCATCTTCGAAAGCCAGCGCTAGACTGAGCGGATCTACATCCGGCTCCTCCTCTGCAAGCTTATCGGAATTGCCGAGTGTCATGATGGGCAAATCAATCCAAAAAGTCGTGCCGACGCCTAGTTCGCTATCAAAGCCAATCTCGCCATGCATCATTTCAACAAGTTTTTTTGTTACCGCAAGACCTACACCGCTACCTTGAATTTGACTTTGACCTGCATTTAGGCGATTAAACGCCTCAAAAACCGCCTTGTGTTTTTCCTCAGCTATACCATGCCCTGTATCAATGACACTAATCCGTATACGATTATTGCTGATACGTTTAACAGACAACATCACCGAGCCGCCAGGACGATTATATTTAATCCCGTTGCTCATCAAGTTGATAATCGCCTGTTTTAACCGCGTATTATCAGCGCTAATAGGAACGTCGCCCAGCTCGTCAGAATGACGATATAAATCAATATTTTCCGCTCGAGCGAGCGGCTGCATTAAAGTAAAACAATCATCAATCACTCGGTTTGTGACCACCGCTTCTATCGACATATTCATTTTGCCCGCTTCAACTTGAGCCAGATCGAGAATATCATTAATTAGCTGCAGAAGGTGGCTGCCCGCCTTGCGAATTTCACCCACATTTTCTTTTTGTTCGCAGCTCGCGTGTTCATCGTAATCCAGCAATTGCGCATACCCTAAAATCGCATTAAGTGGCGTACGTAACTCGTGACTCATGCTAGATAAAAATTCAGACTTCGCCTGATTGGCTTTTTCGGCGCTATCTTTGGTCTCAATAAGTGCGGCCTGCGTTTTTTTAAGCTCAGTAATATTCATATTACTGCCGGATATCGTGACGACACGGCCGTTTTTAATCAGCGTGGCCTGCGCCCGAGAGCGAAGCCAAACTAACAAACCGTCTTTACCTCGAACGCGATACTCAACATCAATCGGAGTACGCTTGTGTATCAAATCACGCACCTGGTTAATATAAGCCTCCGCGTCCTCTTCGACCATACAGCGAAGCCAATCTGAATGAGTCGCGCGATCTCCTTCAATTAAGCCATCAAAATCCTCCTTGAAATAACCGAGCTGCTCCCAACAAACGGCTGAAAATTCAACTTCATCCGTCTCTAAATTCCACTCCCAAATTCCATCATTTGTACCCGCTATGATACGGTCAAATTTTAATTTAGCCTCTATTACTTCCTGCTCTTTACGCTTTACCTCTGAGATATCAATATTGGAGCCAGAAACACATATGGTACGATTTTCGCTGTCACGATAGCTTTGCCCATAGGCCTGAATCCACCAATATTCGCCGTTTTTGGCACGCACCCGATAACGTAATTCTAAAATACTAAAATTTATAGCGGCATCACGTAGTGCCTCCCGTACACGCTCGCGGTCATCCGGGTGATAATAATCAAATATAGCCTCAGGGTCGTCTGGACGCTCTTCGTTAGAATACCCCATTGTTTGCCACAGCGAGCCAAACCAATACATTTTGTTAGCGACTAAATCCCACTCCCAGAACCCACGCTCGCCGCCCTCCATCATGCGCCTGAGACGTGTAAGCGCTTGACTGTATTCAAGCTCGCCGTTCAACTCGATATCTTTCAGACTCCAACCAGACTCAGCCATTTAGTTACACTCATTATTTTCCGTTTTTTGCAACATATTCAACCAACTTACGCACAAGAGGTTTCATAAAAAAGCGCTCATCTGGACTGATTTTGACCTCAATCCCTTGCGCTTCCAAACCAGCCGCTGCCACAGGACCAATAGCGGCGACAACCATACGATTTAATCCATCAATAAAAGCCTCTAGGCGCTCACCTTTTTTTGCTATTTTAACAACGCGGGTGATCTGCGGGGTGCTGGTAAAAACAAAGACATCAAGCTGCCCCTCAATAACTTGAGTAATAAGCGCCTCAACATCTCCGTTTTCACTATCAGGTGCATAAATGTAAGGCGCCACAGCGGAGACCTGAGCACCCTGCTCTGTTAAGAAGCCCTGCAAACGCTCATTAACAACATCACCATATAATTGCACCGCAATTTTGCGCCCACTCAGGTCTTCAGTAGAGAGCATGTCGATAATGCCTTCGGTAGTAGCCATCTTTGCAATCGTATCCGGCTTAAGCTTCACTTCTCGTAGGGCACGGCCAGGTTTAGGCCCACGGGCAATTTTTCGCACCCGACTTAAGGCGTCAATCCAAGCCTCCTTTATACCCTGCCGCTCAGCGAATTTCGTTAAGCGCCGAATACCCTCTCCCGTGAGCATAATAATATCATCAAAATCCTGCTCGATAAATTGGGTCAACCAGTTAGCGATGCTCTCTACATCCGGCGAGTCATAGATGGCAATAAGCGGACAACGTAAAACTTCAGCACCTCTTTGAGTTAACATTTCGCTAAATAAGTCTAATTCCCTAGACTCTGGCACTGCGATACGCCAATGACCTAAAGGATCCCCTCCCTCTTGCTCTGCACTTTTTTGCAAAGCCTCGCCTGTATGCTCTTCTGTCATGAAAAAGTTACTCCAGCCCCGTGTACGCTTACATTAAGAGATTCATATTATATTGATTACGGTTCAAGTTACGGTAGATATCTCCTTATTTCAAGAGTCACAACAAAAAGTATTGCCCTACAATTGCCATACAAAAGGCTAAGCTCTTTAAAAGCAGCAAATCATGGCAACGGTGACACAAGTCAAATAAAACTCAGCTATACTTATCGACCGAATTAATCAATTATCATTTGCCATCTAATCACGTATAGTGTAAGCAGAAGACATAATCGTCTCTCATTCGCCGACAAGGGAGATAAGGGTATAAAGTTAGCGCATACCCGGAAATGAGGATCAAACATGCTTTCATACAAGTTTATTCAACTCCCTCGTGACCCTCTACTTAGACGCGGTTTTCAAGGCTTTGTATTATCTTTAGGGGCACCCGTCGGCTGGTTCTTAATCGAACTGCTCAGCGATACGTCCACACTACAAAGTATCGACAAATACGCTGGGGTTTATCTTTACATGCTCTTTGGCACCGCAACAGCTTTCATAAGTTTTGGTGTTTACGTCGGTCATAATGAAATCCGCTTATCCAAACTCGCACTTTTTGACCCTATAACCGATCTATATAACCAAAGGTATTTTGCTGAAAGACTCCACGAAGAGTTCTTGCTTGCTAAGCGCACTGGTGCACCCCTGGCTTTAGCTCTGATCGACCTCGATCACTTTAAGCTGATCAACGATACATACGGCCATTTAGCAGGCGACCAAGTACTCAAAGACATTTCAACCGAAATGCTCCGCTGTGTCCGCGAAGGTGAAGTGCTCGCTCGTACCGGTGGAGACGAATTTTGCTTGATTTTACCGGGCTGCGCAGCTCAAGATGCCATTAAAACGGCGAGACGGATTCGCGATGCTGTGTCCAAAAGTAAAACAGGCTTCACCGACGGCGCAAATATATCGATTACAGCATCAATTGGTATCGCTAACGCGGAGAACCTTGATGCCAAAGATGAGCAAGAGCTGTTAAAGCTCGCAGATCAAAAAATGTATGAAGCCAAAGACGCCGGTCGTGATCAAATCCGTAGCGCTCTCTACTATAAAGGAGCATAACTCTAATAAAGGGGGTATAGTTCTAAAAAGGCACGCAATTCAAAACGTAGCACACTTAGCAAACCGAACAACCATRCTTGATGTGCATCAACAAGYATGGCTCTAACCAGTGTAACAATAGAACAGGAATTACCAATAATTCAGGAGGCGGATATTATGATCGGACTTAACGAACTAATGACTCCAAAGCCCTTTACCCTTTTTGAGAATCAAACTGTTTTGGACGCAAGAACCCTGATGTCTGAAAAGAACATCAGACATATCCCTATAGTAAATAAAGATAATATCTTAGCTGGTATTTTTACCCAAAGGGATTTGTTTGCCGTAATGGAATCACGCACACTACAACTATCACAAGACGAGCAAAATTTTCGCGAGAGCCAAATCCCACTGTCTGACGTTATGACTCACAACCCCACGTTTGCCACCACTAAAGCCCCACTAAGAGAAGTCGCACTCTACCTGCAAAAAGAAAAATATGGATGCATGCCGATTCTAAAAAAAGACAAACTAGTCGGGCTCATTACTGACTCCGATTTTGTCTCAGTCGCGATTGACCTAATCGAACAAATCGAACAATCCGAACCGCTAGAGACGGATCATTAAAACATCTAGATATTGAACCGATCTAAGCATCGAGCACACAAAAGAGACAAACTAAATAATCGCCATATTCGACATAAAAGCCATTAACATAACTCAGCCTTTATGTCGTTTCTTCTGATTGTTCCGTCACGCCGTCATACATATACCTACACTCGCCAAGCGTCTACACCAAGACACTCACACCTTTGGCCCGGCTCCCAGCAAGCCCTTACCCTCTTCGTTATCACAATACTTAGCAAAGTTATCAATAAATTTACGTGCAAGACTTGCCGCTTTATCCGTCCATTGTGACACGTCGCTATAAGTCTCTCTAGGGTCGAGAATATGAGAGTCAACGCCACTTAATACTCTAGGAATTGCAAGGTTAAATATTGGTAGCTTATGCAAGTCACTCGACTCCAGTTCGCCATTCAGAATTGCGTGAACAATTGCCCTCGTATCAGCAATAGAGATTCGTTTACCACTGCCATTCCAACCCGTATTAACAAGATACGCCTGGGCATTTACAGCGTCCATTCTATCAACCAACTCATGCGCATATTTAAACGGGTGCAAAGTTAAAAATGCTTTACCAAAACACGCTGAAAACGTTGGCTGTGGCTCAGTTATCCCTCGCTCTGTACCGGCAAGTTTGGAAGTAAAACCAGAAAGAAAATGATATTTCGTTTGCTCATGCGTAAGCTTCGCTACCGGCGGCAGTACCCCAAAGGCATCTGCAGTCAAGAAAATCACTTTTTCTGCATGCCCCGCTCGGGAAACCGGTCTAACACGATTATCAATATGATAAATAGGGTACGAAACTCGTGTATTTTCAGTAATCTCACGACTACCAAAATCAATCTTACCACCAGCATCCACCGCGACATTCTCCAATAAAGCATCTCGGCGAATCGCCTTATAAATATCTGGCTCACTTTTTGGGTCTAAATCAATTGTCTTGGCGTAGCAGCCACCCTCAAAATTAAAAATACCGTCATCATCCCAGCCGTGCTCGTCGTCACCAATTAATTGGCGCTCAGGATCTGTAGATAATGTGGTTTTCCCTGTACCTGAAAGCCCAAAAAATATCGCGACATCTCCCCGCTGCCCGACATTAGCGGCACAATGCATGGATGGAATATGGTCTAAAGGCAAATAGTAGTTCATCATGGCAAAGAGGCCTTTTTTCATTTCTCCGCCGTACCACGTGCCTCCGATAATTTGCATTCTTTCAGTCATATTAAACACAGTGAAGACTTCTGAATGCATACCATGCTCCTGCCAACGCTGATTACTCGTTTTTGAACCATTAAGCACAATAAAATCCGGCTCACCATAATCCTTTAACTCTTGCTGCGTCGGACGAATAAACATGTTGGTAACAAAGTGCGCCTGCCAAGCAACCTCCATGATAAAACGCACTTTCATTCGCGTATTTTGGTTAGCACCACAAAAGGTATCAACAACAAATAAACGTTTTTCAGATAATTGATTCGCCACCAGCGTTTTCAGATCCGTCCATATTTCTGGCGATATCGGTTTATTGTCATTACGTGCTTGTTTAGAGTCCCACCACAAAGTGTCTCTACTAATTTCATCAAGTACGACATACTTATCTTTCGGTGAGCGCCCCGTAAAAACACCTGTGAGGACATTTACTGCGCCCAGTTCAGTCACCACACCACGCTCATAACCATGCAAGTCAGTGCGAGTCTCTTCTTCAAACAATAGTTCGTAAGACGGGTTATAGATTACTTCCGTGACGTCGGTAATTTCATACTTACTTAAATCAAGTGGATTTAAGTCAAGATGTGTCATTGCGTGCCTCCTCTGGGCAAGCCAGCGATTGCTTTAAAAGATGTGCCAAGATAGAGGCCTATCCCAAAACAGCGGTACTAGCAATTCACGCAGGGAAAAGCCACTGTATCCATATTACCAAACCCAATCACCTGTCGTGTAAAGTCAGCTTGATTTAAATCAACAAGCACTTAAAGTATAGGTTCAACATCAAATCACTGCTTTATAACATCAAGCAGATACCGGAACATTAGCTTAAACCTATTAACGCATATCCATTAAGGTATGCCGATTACTTTGTTACTAGCCTCGCCGCTCTGTCAATACACCTTGATACATACCACTATGCAAATACCCATGATACCCAAAATACTCGTTGTTAACTGCGGCAGCTCTTCTGTCAAGATGTCACTCTTCAATCATAACTGCCAAACCTTGGTTACAGGGCTTGCAGAGAGCCTTGGTGATGGCAATGCCAAGCTATCGGTCTCACTCCCCTCCCCTAGCGACATTCAATGCCAGAACCAAAAAATCGGCAAGCTCATTGAGAGCAAGAGGAAAATTGAAGTCGATGATTTTTCAGCATTAAACAAGCCAGGTCATGCGCAAGCAATCGATTATTTTATCCAGGTGCTGGGTAATTATTATAACTTAGAAAGTGAGCTAATTGCGGTCGGACACAGAGTCGTTCATGGTGGTGAATATTTTAGCAATGCCACACAAATAAGTGCCGACGTTCTATCTAAAATACAACAATGCCAGCACTTAGCGCCGCTGCATAACCCTGCGAATATACTGGGTATTGAACTACTTCAAAACATGTTCCCAACAGTTTCTCAAATTGCGGTGTTCGATACCGCATTCCACCAAACGCTACCGCCAAAAGCTTATACCTATGGTGTGCCTTATGAGTATTACCAACAATTCGGCGTACGCCGGTACGGCTTCCACGGTACCAGCCACAAATACGTCTCTCGGGAAGCGGTTAAATGCTTAAATTTGGACACAAAAAATCACGCATTAATTTGCTTACACCTAGGCAACGGTTGCAGCGCAAGCGCAATACGTAACGGCCAATGTATCGACACCACGATGGGTTTAACCCCGCTTGAAGGCTTACTCATGGGGACTCGCTCTGGAGATATAGACCCTAGCATTATGGCTTTTTTAACAAAGCAGCTAAACATTGATGCTGAAGGCGTCAATAATATTCTGAATAAAAAAAGTGGCTTACTTGGTATTTCTGGCTTAAGCAACGATATGCGCACTTTATGTGATGCCGCTGCAAGCGGCCACCAGCTTGCTCAACTGGCCATTGATGTATTTTGCTATCGCATAGTAAAAACTATTGGCGCATTCGCCGTCGCGCTCGGTCAGCTAGATGCGATTGTATTTACCGGCGGTATCGGTGAAAACGCGGCTATTATTCGGGCGAAAATAATCTGCCAACTTAGTTTTTTTGCAATGCAAATAGATATCCAACACAACGACAATAACGGAAAGCACAGCCGCGGTCTGATTACCACTGAAGGTAGCCCTGCAGCACTTGTGATCGCGACCAAAGAAGAGCAGATGATTGCGGAAGAAAGCCTTACAGTTATCGATTCAAATAAACCTTAATTGAACCTTAATAAAACATCCATATTTTATATCGCAAATAAAGATCAGGAGCCCCCATGCCACACACATACTTTTTAGCGCCCACAGGCCCCAGCGTAGGGCTAACATCAGTATGTTTAGGACTAAGTAGAGCCTTAGACCAGATTGGTGTAAGAGTAGGGTTTTGCAAGCCTATTTCACAAATTGCAGAAATGAATAACGGACCAGAGCGCTCCACGACGATCGTCAACGCGATCATCGGTGCCACCCCCGCTGCCCCATTGACACTGGATTACGCTCAGCAAAAAATAGAACAAGATCTCGATGATCAACTGATGGAAGAAATCATTCAGATATACCAAAAAAGTGCTGAAGGTTACGACGTCATGATTATCGAAGGGCTAGCACCAACGGCCTTAGATAACTATATTGCCAAATTAAACGCCCAAATGGCACGCAGCCTAAATGCAGACATTATATTAGTTTCAGCACAAGACCAATACAGTGATATTCAATTAAACGGGCGTATTCGCCAAGCCGCAGCACTTTTTGGCGGATTCCACAGCAAACGCGTCGTCGGCTGCATCGTTAATAAAATTGGTTGCCCCAACCCACCTAATAAACCGTTCGAAATAGCCATTTCCGACGCCAACGATAACGACACAAAAAAACAACATCGCAGTTCATTATTTTCATTACCCGTATTTCGTGAAGGGAACTGTCGCTGCCTAGGTTTAATTCCGTGGGATCAAAAATTTACCGCATTTCGCATGCTAGATATTCATCGCTACCTCAATACCGAAGTTATGCATGAAGGGGAGATCAGTCATCGACGCGTTACAACGATCTCAATATGCGCCAGTAATACTCGCCACCTTATCCATACACTCGTCACTGGCGCACTATTAATTCTACCCGGAGATCGTGATGATGTACTTATTGCCGCTTGTATGGCGGCAATGAACGGAACACCTTTAGCCGGATTAATACTCACCTGCGGCCGACGGCCATCGGAAAGCGTCATGAAACTGTGCGCCTCTGCAATTAAAACCGGACTACCCATTCTTTTCACTGAAGAAAACTCCTTTCGTACCGCTCAGCAGTTAGACAGCATGAATATTGAAGTGCCTGTCGACGATCTAGTACGCATTGAGGGCGTCACCAACTCCGTCGCCCAGGTCGTTGACTCTTTTTGGTTGCGTGATCACGCGCAAGTAAAACTTGAACAGCGCCTCTCTCCTGCCGCCTTCCGCTACTCATTAGTCGAGCGTGCCCGTGCAGCTGAAAAGCGCATTGTTTTACCTGAAGGCGATGAGCCAAGAACAATCCAAGCCGCCATTCATTGCCACGAGAACGGTATTGCCCACTGTATTCTTCTCGCAAAACCAGAAACAGTAAAAAAAGTAGCGGCTACCCAAGGCTTATCGCTCCCTGAAACCCTTGAAATTATTGACCCTAAAACTATAATTCATCGCTACGTGCAAGCCATGGTTGAACTTAGAAAACACAAAGGCCTAACCGAACCTATGGCCGAGTCACGATTGGAAGATCCAATCATGTTAGCAACAATGATGCTAGCAACAGATGAGGTAGACGGCTTAGTTTCTGGCGCAGAAAACACCACAGCCAATACTGTAAGACCGGCAATGCAGCTAATCAAAACAAGGGCTAATTCTCGCTTAGTATCCTCCGTATTTTTTATGTGCCTTCCTGAGCAAGTATTGGTTTATGGCGATTGCGCAATAAACCCTGACCCAAACGCAGAGGAATTGGCCGATATTGCTATTCAATCAAACGACTCCGCACTGGCTTTTGGTATCGAGCCAAGAATAGCTATGATTAGCTATTCAACCGGCCAAAGTGGTAGCGGCACAGGTGTAGATAAAGTACGTGAAGCAACACGCATTGCTAAGGAGAAACGCCCGAATTTAATTATTGACGGGCCACTACAATACGACGCCGCGTTTGTCTCATCTGTAGCCGCTCAGAAAGCGCCTGGCAGCCCCGTCGCCGGACGAGCAACCGTATTTATATTCCCCGACCTAAACACTGGCAACACCACATACAAAGCCGTGCAGCGTAGCGCAAGGGTTGTTAGTATTGGACCTATGCTACAGGGCTTAAACAAGCCGGTTAATGACTTATCTAGAGGAGCGTTAGTTGAGGATATTATTTACACCATTGCGTTAACGGCGATACAAGCAAATCAAGACAGGGACTAAAAGAGTTAAAAATAAAAGCAATTACGCGTGTTTATTTTCCGTTAAACACTCTTTTAGAAGATCGGTATAGAGCTTTATTTCTTCGTGCGTTTTACCCAACTGTGAAGCCGCGCCAGAACAGCGTATTACGGAGTCTCCGAGCCTCAGCGCAACCGCAGCGTCATCGGAGACATCTTCTATTGCCAAATTTAGCTGCTTAAACTCACTCATCAAAAACAAAATTTTCTCATTAAACTCACTCGAAAGTAACTCCAGCAAACACCCCAAAAGCTTGCCGCTTTCACCCACGAGCTGTAAGTGACCCGCAAACTCACGCTTTTTTTCAGCGGCCTCTAATAAATTTTGAATTTTTTTGAACAGCAAGGACTCATCATCTAGCGGTTTAAATAAAACATCAATTGCATCATCGGGAAAAACACTTTTAATTTGAGACTCGTCTTTTGGCTCCGCAGTAACAAAAATAACAGGAAGCAAAGGCTGAATAGCACGAATTTCCTGCACAGTCTGAAACCCATCCATGTCCGGCATACGTACATCTACAAGCGCTAAATCAAAACGCTGTGATTGGGCTTTTTCAACCGCTATTTTTCCACTTGTACTCACGGCTAACACGCAATCAATATTCGCAAGCATATGAGACATAACGTAAATATTTGCCTCATGATCATCAACTATTAATATATTTGGCGCTCTAGACAATCCCCATCCCTCACTACTGCAATTAGTTTAACTCTCTCTCAAAGTTTTCAGCCTCCGCTGCGAGCCGCTCCTCCATTGCAATCAAAGATAAATAACGTTTATACCCAATAATCACCACTTTGGGCTTTGCGTGCTTCTCTACAAATATAGGCTGCTCTAGTGCTTGATCAAGATACTCRCCAAAACGGGACTTAACTTCCGTAGCTGATACAACTTTCATCTTAGGTTCTCTTTGTTTTGCAATTGTGGCCAGCCGGAGTCATAACATCACAAGCCGAAAATACATACCGCCATTATGATCAAGACGTTCATTTTGTCCATATGTTTTTAAGTAGCCAACTCTATTTTTAGCAAAAACCTTTTTTGTGAACTTCAGCAACTTTACCGACAGCGACATGCCTGACCGAGACCTAAACAACCACAACCAAAAATAGCGCTTCCACTTTCCATTGACTTACCCTCACTCGCCCTTATAAAAGACCAAGTAATAACAAGGGTATACTCACCTAAGCGCTTATAGGCGAAATATGAGCGGACATTTAGTACAAATTATTACAACTGGTTAAAGGTTGGCGACAATATACGATACATTCGATATCATGTAAACTCTAAAAATTAGATCCAAGAATGCCATGAAGCGAATAAGTTTTGATCAGAGACTAGCAATAAGTACTACACCGAGAACAGAAACAGAAACAGAGAAGAGAAGAGAAGAGAAGAGAAGAGAAGAGAAGATTTTAAGACGCACACGAAAAAAATATCGCAATAGCCCGCTAAATAGTAAAACCTGCGAATAGCAATGTAGGGAAAGCAAGCGGACAAAAGCAAGAGCCCACCACACAAGTGATAGACGGATGCTTTTAGCCCTTTATGTCATGAAGAGACCTAACTAAAGAGTTAACCCTTCTTACTGCGGGTACTATCCTTTAAACTTTGAATAGGGTCAGGCAATGGATCACCCGGCTCTAAACCCTGCTCAAGGCGCTCCTCAAGTGCAATCAATGCCAAATAGCGTTTATAGCTAATTAACACTGTTCTTGGACGACCGTACTTTTCCACAAAAATGGGCTGCTCGCGAGCATCGTCGAGATACTCGCCCAAATGGGCTTTAATTTCAGTTGCAGAGACAACTTTCATTATTTTAACTACCACTTAACTCAATTTGATCATTAGATAAGCAAGCTGTATTTAGAGTTTATCAATTCCAAAACACAACTAGCACACATTGTACAACCTGA
This sequence comes from Alteromonadaceae bacterium, assembly GCA_002746115.1. Taxonomy (GTDB): domain Bacteria; phylum Pseudomonadota; class Gammaproteobacteria; order Pseudomonadales; family Cellvibrionaceae. The sequence continues at coordinate 2,734 of NVXL01000002.1, read as the reverse complement.
ACACAACAAAGTAATCTTACCACTAAGCTATCGATCATTATGTACGAATTAGTCATTTTAACTGATAGCAACTTGTAAAATCACGCTTAATAGTCGATAAAGCCTTACTTTATACGTCACTTGAATGCAAATTGACCAATTTCCAGTAAAAACAGGCCGAATCAACCACCCCCCATACTCCAAGGGGTGCCGAACAGGCCAGGCTCACAAATTCAGATTCAGCTTAAACGCGTAATGCGTCATTAGCCTCCATAAAGAGAGAGGCGCTCCCAACCCAAAAGAATTGGCACCTAACTCTACAGAGGAGTATAACAGATACCGAAGATAGCTAAAAAGGGCTATTTGAAATTAAAGCAACTTACTTTGCTTATAATAGTATTTTTGCGCCAAGCCCTAGCGGCCAATCAAAAACCACCCAAACCAACAGCATCGCAGACCAGGAAATAAGAAACGCGAACGAATACGGCAGCATAAGCGCCATTATCGATCCTATACCGATATCGCCTTTGTAACGTTGCGCAAAAGCCACAGCAACGCCAAAGTAAGGCATTAGGGGTGAGATGATATTCGTGGAGCTATCACCAATTCTAAAGGCAACCTGAGTTGCTTCAGGGGAAATACCCACCAATAACAGCATGGGAACAAAAATCGGAGCCAGTAAAACCCATTTGGCCGTCGCACTACCAATAAACAAGTTGATCACTGCCGATAAAAAGATAAAGGCCATAAGCAATAATGCTGGCGGCAAAGCCAAGGCCTTAAGCGTCAAAGCGCCTTTGATAGCTAAAATTCCACCAAGGTGGCTCCAAGAAAAATAACTAATCAGTTGGGCAGCAAAAAACATCAGCACCATATAGCTTGCCATCGTTACTAAGCTACTCTCCATGCCCAGAATAAAATCTTTACTCTCGCGATATTTACCACTAACGTACCCAAAGATAATACCGCATAATCCAGCGTAAATAGCCACCAAAGCAACGATGCCTTTGATCAGGGGAGAACGTAGAATACTCTGAGTTTGAGGGTCTCGCAGCACCCCTTGCTCAGGCATAATCCCAATTAGAAGAAGCACGATAACAAACAAAGTAAACAAACCAACGAGTTTTAAACCTCGTCGTTGCTCAGTCGTTATTTCCTCTGAACTTAAAGTGGGTGCATCACAATCAACATCCTCAAGGTCAGGAAAGCGACGCGCAACAACCTTCTCAGTCACCAAGGTGCCAATGACACCGATTAACAGAGTAGAGGCCAAGATAAAGTAATAATTCCCTGCAGCACTCACAAAGTAATCTTTGGAAACCATAACCGCAGCTTCGGTCGAAAGCCCAGCCAAGATTGCGTCTAAGGGGCCGATAATAATATTGGCGCTATACCCGCCTGAAACACCAGCAAAGGCTGCCGCCAAACCTATAAGCGGGTGCCGACCTGCAGCGTAAAAAATCGCCGCTGCTAGCGGCAAAAGCACCACGTAGCCAATATCCATCGCTAAGCTTGATAACACGCCAACCGTTACAATAGAAAAGGTTAACATGCTATCGGGGACTCTTAATATGATTGCGCGAATAACCACGCTAAGCAGGCCGGAGTGCTCCGCAATGCCCACCCCCATTACAGCAACAAGCACACTACCGACAGGTGCAAACTCGACAAAATTCTTTACGGTATTGGTTAACACTAAATGTAAGCCGTACTGGCTCAGTAGGTTTTGCGCAAATACAGTCTCACCGGTAACCGGGTGTACCGCAGAAACGCCGAAGGCCGCAGTAATCGCAGAGATAATTAAAACCAGAGCACATAACACGATAAACAGTAATGTGGGGTTGGGTAAACGATTACCCGYAGAYTCCACACGGTCGAGAAAACGATTAATAAACGTATTCATTGGTTTAAGCTTAACCTCGTTATCAAGCAAGCAGCCGCTCACAATTAAATTTTAGCGCATGATACTACAAGTATCTCCTAGGTATTTTACACCCACAACAATTGACGCACACAAAAGACGCGCACAAAAAAAAGGGGATGGCTCAATGCCACCCCCTTTTATTACTCATGTCGTTACTCATGACAAGCATGTTTAATGCATGTGCATCATTCCGGTGCTTGTGTCTCTAAAACAAAGTCAGAGAATAAATAAACCCCTGAATTCCACTGCGCTACATTAATAGCAACGACTGCAGTCAAATCAATATTCGCAGAGCTGTAATCAAGCGAGATATTTATCCACTCGTTTTGAACCGTTGAAGCATCCGTCCAAGTGTTCCACGATGCACCAGAAGCGTCTACGAGGGTGACATTTACAGTATTAACACCTTGAGTATCAAGAACATCGAACAGTAAGCCGTCGTACGCCGTAAAATCAGTCGCCTCAAAGACAATAGACGCGTAAGCATTACCGACATCACCACTATTCAAAACTTCCAAACTAACGACATCTTTGCCTTTTTCGTCATCATTAACAATCGTTACCGCAGCGTTTGAGCCACCTAAACCACTTGTTGGATTGGCGATAGCTAAACCCTGAAAAGGTTCTGGAGTCGGCTCTGGTGTTGGCTCAACCAAAACAAAATCAGAAAATAAATAAACCCCAGAGTTCCACTGAGCGACATTGATAGCAACGACTGCAGTCAAATCAATATTCGCAGAGCTGTAATCAAGCGAGATATTTATCCACTCGTTTTGAACCGTTGAAGCATCCGTCCAAGTATTCCACGATGCACCAGAAGCGTCTACGAGG
>NVXL01000202.1 GCA_002746115.1 Alteromonadaceae bacterium | reverse complement strand
GACGTATGCGTGGGGAATATATGATCAATCACATTCGTCACCTTCAGGCGCTGACCATAGCCTATTAACAAAAAAATCAGCGCAGAACCAATTATTGGCATGTGCCCTATCAGCTCCATCATAGCCAGCTGATTGTTGCCGCCATGCCAAATAGCTATATTGGAAGCGGTCAAAAAAATGGCAAGCACTAGGGTATTAAGCCTTGTTGTTGTTCCAAGGATTAGAATGACACCAAAGACCACCTCCATAACCCCTGCAGAAAACACAAACAGCTGATTTGAAAACAAATCAAACCCCCAAATTGACATAAAATTCCAATGATATTGCGTGATAAAGGTTTCACCCAAAGCTGAGTCGGACAGTTTTTCAGTTATCCCCAGTGCGATCAAAGATAGCCCGGTAAAAATACGCAACACATCAACAGAATAGGGTTTCAGTTTTTGTTGTATTATTTTCGAAGGAAAATTATTGAACAAGAAAAACAAAGCAATACCCAACATATTGCAGTATTCAAAAATACTGATAATACCATGCTGAATAAACAGGCCAAGAAATAAAATAAAAACTAGCGCAGATGCGTAAGGTATTGCCCGGTTAGCGATAAACAGAACTCCGATAATCGACTGCAACCAAATCAAAGCGCTACCTAGCCATTCACTGCCCGGCAGATGCGGAGCGACTAGATTTCCGTCGTAGGCTGTTAGCAATAAAGATATGCCTGTAAACAGTCGTAAAACTTCTATAATTCGATAACTAAGTTGGTTTGAGGCAGTAGGCGGCGTCGGTATTTTGGAATCAAGCAGGATGGAGGCGGCGATAATACTGGTCGCCACAACTAGCCAGGCCAATACCGCAGTATCTTGCAAGGTGTAAGGCACCCAGCCGACTTCATGCGTCAAGCTGGCGTCAACAAACCACTTAACATGTGCAAAACTTGATGCAGAAAATAGTAGCGCGAACAGCAGCATCGCAAGCGCTAGGCCGCGAACAAGCTGGAGGCTTATGTGTAAGTTTTTATCATCTCTAGACAAAGTATTTACCCCACCTATATTGCAGAAAATATCTCACGACACCTGCGCAATGAGCCCGCCTCACTTAGCTATCAGCCAAGGAACTTACCTCACTCGTAACGCGTAGAATACCTGCTGTCAATTTTTCAGTTATACAGAGAATGTTACTTTTATTTTTATTTCAAATACTCACATGACACTGTTAATGTGTTCAGTTTAAACACTACAAAATTTTTAGCAAAATAACAATATTTCAGAGAGGTTTAATTTAAGTTTCGCACCCAAGTTTGATAGATATCTAATTTAAGGCCTGATGACAGTAAGTGATATACTGTTTTTTCATAAAAGTCACGGGCTTAAGCGACAATACTCAATTCACATACGCAATTAAACTCTGTTGATATAGAGCAATGTATTTATACACTAAAAGCTTATATTGCATACTGATAAACCTATTCAGTGGTGAAATATGACGATGCATCAGGAATATAGTGACGTACTCATCGTGGGCGCAGGTTCCGCTGGCTTAAGCATGGCTTGCGCGCTGTCGCAAACCGGACTTAAAATTACATTAGTCGACAAACAAAGCAAGACAGAACTGGCCGAAGCCCCAATGGATGGGCGCGAGATTGCGATGACGCATTTATCCAAAGCTATTTTGCAAGACCTCGGCGTATGGCAGCGCTTCTCCCCAGACGATATTCACCCCTTAGATTTTGCAATATATTCACAAGCATTATAATCCAGCGAGGGGTCACAGTTACAACAACTACCTGTCACCGAATGCGATGGAAGAAAGAGCGCTAAAATGTAAATAAATCTGCATGTCTCCCATTGAGGTGTACAAATTTACTTGACCACATCAGTTCCCTACCCGTAGTGAATCTCAACCCATCTATCTTTTAAGCAATAATACCCTTGTTGAGCTGAGAACTTGTTTGACAGGCCAATATTAATACGTGAGCTTACGGCAGCCTAGCGATACAATATAGAAAGGCACGTAATCGCCTCAAAAACTAACCGTTTATGTTTTCCTCATAACACCAAGGTAGTCATTTCTACGGATTTTCCCGAACACAGCGACCAGTGTAATCAACAAGCTGGAGATAATCCTCAAAAGAAAACAGAATTCCGGATTGTTCACCCGGTGTGATGTTACCTTCACGTATCACTAATGGTTTTACTGGCACATCAAACGTCAACAGAGACTCCAGCGCAACTTGCTCTTTCACGGCTTCAGCGATGGCGCAAATTTTATGACGGTATGGATGTGGTTTGACATAATTGCATAGGCGCAGACATCGATGCCAAAGATAGAGGAAAGAAGTCGCAACCTGTTTTCTATCCATGACCGCCGGTGCTCGTAGAATTTTCCTGTGCTAGCGTCAATTCCGCAGAGGAAGGTTCTGCGTACACAGCGAGAGACGATGTGGTAGTGTCAATACTGATTTGCCCTTTCCGGGGGCGTGTCATGAAAGCTTATCCTTAAGTTGCATGAATGGCCGGTATATCTCGGTAGCTTTCTATGTCAATAGGGGAGTGCCTGTCCCGCGTGTCCGCCTAAGAGAAATCAATCATCACGAACTGGCGTATTGTGCCTGTTAATGATTAATTGAGCTTGAGTATTAAGCGTCACTATGACTTCATAAACACCCCTAAAGGCGTTCGTTAGCGCAAACTCATTGAGTGGAGATATCTTATTTGATAATTCCCATGAGCTGCGGTTATGTCAGTTCAATACCGGGATTATTACGACGGCTGTTTAATCACTTCGACGAAGGTTTAAACAGCAGGTCATAAATAAGCGGTGTATAAATACACCCGGTAATTCCGTGGTTCGCGAGTGGGTGATTGATAGTTGATCGAAGTGCTCTTTAAAGAAACTTTTAAGGGGTCTTTAGGGGGGGGGTCGTAATCTCAGCCAAGCGCAGGACTGCCCGTAGGTAACGGGATATAGTGGAGGGCGCGAACTATTGCAAGGGGAGCAGCTGTTCGAATTTATTGTATTTGATATTTAATTTACGTTTTTTGTAAAATCATGGTATCTTCCCCGTTATTAAATGAGTGCTTCAGAATTTTAAGCACCTAAGGAATGTTTTGATTAAACTTGAAGCTCTTGCCGTGTAACGGATTTGTTCAACAAGGTTGATCACGCTCGGCGCTCACCCTCCGTATTGGTCGGCGGTCAGTTAACTTATAAGGATGGCTATTATTTCGATGTTGTTTATTAAGAACAATAAAACAATGTTTTCACTTGGATTGTTAGCGCTTGCTGCGGGTAGTATTTTCATCCAGCAAGGTCGAGAAGTGGCTCCAGAGCTTGCAAGACCCGGTGAAGCTGTTAGCGCTAACATGCAACTATTAGAGAAGGAGAAGGAGAAGGAGAGGGAGAGGGATAATTATACAGTTGGGTCTTCGGTAGAGGTTTCAAAAAAACATGAGTCAATAAAGATGGAAGGCTATATTGCCCATGCGGACGAACAGCCAGAAAAAAATGACTTATTTAATATGGTTTCTAACGATAGCTTTGAAGCAATAGATGATGCACCTGAGCATAGTAAAGCTATCTCGATGAATATTGACGCACTCAAGAAAGTGACGTTAGGAGACTCATTCAATTTACCCATTAGCAACAACAATCTAACTTTGACCGTTTCTGACATCCAACACCACAAAAGCGGTGGCATGCGCATAAAGCTACACGTTGAGAATGCAGGGCCGGTTTATCGAGCTGTTTTTTCGATAGGTGAATATGTCACAAAAGGAAAAATAATCACGCCAACCGCAAGTTATTCATTAAAAGTGGTCAATGATAATGGCTGGGTTATTGACAGAAATTTAATAAAGCGTGCTAGTGACAATCCAAATACACCTCTTTCTCAAGATAGCATGCTCTAATTTACGCATAATTCAAGTGATATAAAATATTTAAACTGTAAAGCCTACTTGTCATAAGTTAGGCCACATTAACAATGGAGAAAAAATGAAAAAAGTAACTTCAATTAGCTGTGCCTTATTGGCCGCTGCCATGATGGGACTGCAAAGTTCACCGGCGTTGTCGCAGGTTAATGCACCCGCAGAAATTCGAGTAATGTATTTATATACTGAGGATGCTCTAAACGGGCTTGGCCTGCAAACCATTGAAGAAGAAGCCCAGGTAAGAGCTGACTTCAATAATGATGCTTTTGAAGCCAGTGGTATTTATATAAACATTAAAGTGGCGCATACCGAAGTTATTGAGGGTGTACCAGATTTTATCCCTAGTGATACGCAACTCGTGCCCCTGAGATGGGCAACGGGTCCCTTTGTGGGAGTTCCTCGATTAAAAGAAGTACACGGCGCTGATTTTGTTGTATTGGTAAAAGCCCTTTATGGTGGTCGGGCTTACTTCCCCACTAGCATCAACGAGCCAGTACCATATTCTGTTGCCCAAATCAATTTTCACGATGATCTACATGAAATAGGTCACAATTTTGGGCTTGGACATTGTCAGGGGGAATTCAATCCCCGGCTGCAGCCGCCAGTGGAGCTCTATGGGACTGGTTATGCACATGTACCGGTATCGGCACTACAGCCGGGTTTTGACACGGTAATGTGTTATGGCGATTTAACAAAGTTGGATAGTGATGGCGATGGCGTAAATGACCTATTTACAGTAGGGCTTGATATATTTTCTAACCCAAGCTTAGGCTGTTTTGATGGCGAAACTTATGCGCCATGTGGTATCTCCGGTGTCGCTGATGCCGCGAGAATGTTAAACGGGCATCGCTTTGACTATGCTAACTGGACGCATGAGCCATTTATAAGCAGCCCGGACTTTAATGATGCTCAGTTAATCTCTTGTATTGAYAGCTACGGCGATGTCACTGTTGATCAATTCAAAACATTAAGCTGTCGTACAGCAGGCATTGGCTCTGTCGAGGGAATTGAAGAGCTGTATAGCTTGCGTACCCTTGACCTGGCACACAACAATCTTACCGACATAGCGCCTTTACTTGACGCTCCACTACTCTTAAGTGTTGATATTACAGGTAACGAAAATATCAACTGTCAGCAATTAGATCTATTGGTATCCCAATTGGGCGCAGACAATGTAATTGGCGAAGACGTTTGTGGTATTGCTGATGAAGACGGCGATGGTGTAGCGGATGATCTTGATCAATGCCCTGGTACACCTATCGGGAGCGTTGTTGGTGCAAACGGCTGTATTGTGGATGGCAGTGGTTGTGGTGATATCAATGCACACCCTGACTGGACAACGAAAGATTGGGCGGGTGGTCCGGTCACGCACAATGAAGCGGGCGATCCGATGGTGTTTGACGGTGTAGCATACACCGCTAATTGGTACACAAACTCTGTTCCTGGTAGTGATGCCTCCTGGTCATTTTTGAAAAATTGTTCGGGTAGCTAGGGTTCTATTATTTAGTTATCAAGACACGGAAGTCGATACCATTAACTTAAGCTAATTGACTGGCATTGAGTTTTGAGAGAGTCTGGGGCTACGTTGTAGTGACGAGTCCCAGGCTCTTATTCAGTTAGAGCTCAAAGGCTTAGTCACGATTGATTTGTAAATCACTCAATATTACACTCGGTGTTTTAATGCAAAAAAAAATACCCTAAGGCTCGCCATCC
>NVXL01000201.1 GCA_002746115.1 Alteromonadaceae bacterium | reverse complement strand
ATTGTGTAAATCGCCTATCGCAGCTGGCCCCGCCACTGGTGATAACGAATACGATATCGTACCGGGCGATGCTGATAGTTCAATTTTGGTATACCGTATGGAGTCTGTAGCACCCGCCATAAAAATGCCCGAGTTAAGCAAATCACTTGTCCACAGCGAAGGCATAGAACTTGTTAGAGAGTGGATAGATTCCTTACCCGGTGATTGTGAAACTGAGTAGAAGGACGAACATAGGGGGCTCTTTTTCACTTGCTGAACAATTTTACGCTTTAGCTGCGTAAGTGGAAAATCGCCCAACTGTTTTTTACATCAAATAGATTATTTGCGATGAAACCCTTGATCTTGATCTAGGTTAAGGTCAAATCAGAAAGCCCTTGTTACATTGCCTGCAAGACCAATATATTCCAGCAATGTAACCGAGGCCTTTCTATGTCAATCAAATCGATATTTCACTCCATAGACGTTTTAATATGTGCACTACTTTTGTCCACTTACTCTCTCACGACACTCGCCTATTCAAGCGAACACAGCTGCCCAGAAAGCACCTTTCTAGACACTACAATGCCTTGTACCGAGATCATCAATTTGGCCATCGGCGATATACATATCATTGATCAAGGCGAAGGCCCTGTTATATTTCTATTACATGCAGGCCCCGGTGACATCCGGGATTATAAAGCGGTCATACCTTCCTTATCACAACACTATCGAGTTATTGCTGTTGCATGGCCTGGCTATGGTGTCTCCCCTGCCGTCGGTCTGCCTGAAGAAAATAACGTCCTTACTATCTACAACAGTTTCGTTCAACTATTTGACGAATTGGAAATATCTCAAGCAACGATCATTGGAAATTCCATTGGTGGTTATGTAGCAGCACGATATGCAATCGAATATCCAGACAAGGTACGCAACCTTGTACTGGTTTCAAGTGCAGGGTTTACTCCAAGAAACTTTATTACTAATCTACTTAGCACAATACAAGGCAGTCAATGGTCTCTAACACCCGCATTTTTTGCCAGCATTTATATTCGCAACAAAACTCCATTAGCATCAGAAGTTATCGCGAGAGCAGAAACCATTCATTCGACGAAAAAGGTTAAAGCGACCACCCGAGCTGTATGGCGAAGTATCACATTACCGGAAGTAGACCTTTCCAAAAGCGCAATGAGCATCACTCAACCCACACTACTAATTTACGGTAAAAAAGATATTATCATCTCAAATCGGCTAGATGGCAAAGTAGCGAGAAAATCTATGGCTCACGCAACCAAGGTAATATTGAATACTGGACACGTTTCATTTGCAGAAGCACCAGATGCATTTTTAGAGGTTGTATTGCCATTTTTGGAAAACTAGTGGGGAATTTGATAACTAATATTTATCTGAACAACAAGAATAAATGGTTCTGTCGCGAAAACTGCCCCTAATGAATGATTTTACGCTTTAGCTGTGTAAGTCAAAAATCGAGTTGGTGTTTTCGAAAACCAGGAGTTTAGTTTGAGACGAAACCCTTTTTTAACTGTGAGCGAATACGACTCAGCGCAACAGGAGTTATCCCAAGATAAGAAGCCAAATGATATTGAGGGAGTTCTTTTTCAAAATTTGGATACTGCTTGATCATCGCAAGGTAGCGGCTTTGGGCATCCATTGTTAAAAACGCATGTTCACGCTGTGCTTTCTTAATAAATAAACCTTCAGCTACGATTCTGCCCAAACGCTGAAAGCAGTCAAATTGATCATAAAGTTCATGCATCACTTCATAAGGGGCGACCAGCATTTTACAGGGTTTTATTGCCTGTACTGAAGCGGTCGAAACCTCATCACTCATAAGATCGAAAAACGAACCGGTAAACTCTCCCGAAAATACAAAGGCTTTATTAAACTCGACACCGTCAAAGGTCAAAAAGTACTCTCTCAGCGCCCCATCCATAACATACGCCATGAGGGTCGCAGGTTCACCAATTTTATGGAGATACTCTCCTTGTTTCAGGTTTTTAAATTCCCAATAAGGTTCAATGGCATTCCAGGCATCATCACTAAGTGAGGATATTTGACTAAGGCTGTTCCTTAGCGCAATAGATGCAGATTCTCTAATATTCATTTTCCCTGGTGTCCTTTAACGTTATGTAGTGAGAGGTACAACGTAATCCCCACGTCTATCTCCTCAGATCCTTTACTTCCTGGTCAGAGACACCCTAATAACGGTGTTTCACACCCTTAACGAGAAATTTAGCAGCGCTTTAGCGTATGCTCTAATGACTAGTCATTTTATTTTTTATTCTCAATTAAGAGTGCCTGCCCCAGTGTTTTTACCAAGTTCTGCGGCGTCACTTTAATCCATGTTTATCCTGCCAATGTGCTTTGAAAACACTTGGTTCCCAGTCCTCTTTAAATAGTATGAATAAGCTACTTGTCAATTTGTCCTGATGAGGTATTTTAGCTTCGCTGCTTGTTAAATTGACATATTCCTCGATTAGTCTTCGAATCTTTTGGGATAGCTCGACGGTTGATTCCTGTGTCAGCATACCCCATACAAAATGCATGCTATTTCCAGCCTCCTTCAACTCACTCATCATATATTCTGTTACGATGGATTCAAAAAAGAATCGTTGAATTGGCCCGTTGTCCTGCCATTTAAAGTCGGGAGACAGTTTTAACCGATATCGATTAGCAGGTAATAGTTCAATTAAATTGAGTTTATCTAACTTTACAAAAAGTCCCACCAGTTCTGGTTCCTCCATTAGATATTTATCAAGGATATCTTTGAAAGAATATCGGTTAATTAAACAGACACCTACTAACAATAATTTAGGATTCTCCACGATTTTTCGCTCTTGTTCTATGGATAAGACATGAAGCTTTTCAGATCTCTTTTCGGCTATCTCCATCAACTCAGTTAAATCTGTTTCCGCCAACTCGCATAAAGTATCTAGTCTTTGAAGAGTAAAGTTTTTTTCAGAGAACAGTCTTTTGACACTACCCACGGAAAGGTCCAACACTTTTGCGGCGTCTGCATAGGTGATGTTATTGCTTTTCAGTTTGATTTTCAGAGCTGTAATCAGGTTGTTTGGCATCGACATGTTAGTAGATCTCGTAATTCAAGAACATCGTTAAACTTCAGAACACGGACATAGTAACACTATATGGCACCTAATGGTGTGTATTATGCTACCCGCGCCAAATAGGTTGCGTCATGCATTACCTTGAAGAATAATGGACTCTCAATATGCAATCAAAAGCGGTTTGATCATTTTTCGGAGTTCTAAATGTCTACCTAGGGTTGTGCTGCATAAGCGGGTCAAAAGTCCGGGATGTTGCTATAAACCATTGAAATTAAAAGGTTTCCTTTATAGGCTTTGCCTTGCCTGAGGCATGACGTTCATGCTCATCACTTTCTATATACCTATCGGTTGTTTGCATTGAATTATGGCCGGCATCATCGCGAACATGCTCCCTCGGTCTAATTTTTACGTCTTCTGAAATCCCTGTGTGCCGCAGCCAGTGTACTGTTGCCGTTCTTAAATCTGATGCATCCTCCTCTAGACCATCTTCTTTCATCCGTTCAAATGTAGTATCAAAACAATATTGGACGATGTCTCTAATCTGACGGGTACTTGTGATTGCACCTTTACCTTTAAATTTTGGCAACAGGGGTGACTGATCGTTGGGAGTAGGTAGCAACGTTAATCCTCGGGATTTTCTATAGCGCTTTAGCGCTTCAATCATTTCATCACAAACGGCTATCTTTCTAGATTTGTTTCCTTTTCCCGTCACATAGAACCACCAATGATTAGCATGGTCGCGTTTGAAGTCACTCATAATAGGTGTAGAGCGTTCGTCATCGACAAGTTCTGAAATTCGTAGGTACATCGCGTACAGACAGTTCATTATGAAAAGGGTGCGTTCGTGCTTCTCTGGGTCTTCGTTGGCCATTCTCTCAGTAGTATCAATTACGTATTCCCATTGAAGATTACTGACTCTTCGTACAACGTCTATGTTTTGCGTTTTTATGAGAAACTTACTTTTTTGACGAATGAGGGAGACTGGATTAGCATCCAATAACTGCTCTTGGGTTAAATAATCATAGAAAGATGACAACGCCGTAAAGATAGCCTTCATTGCAGATTGCGACAATAAGTGGTCTTTTTTTTCTGGGCTAATACCTTCACGAAATCTCTCTTTTCTCACTTTGACAACAAATGGACGCCACTCATCATTGACTACAAGTTTATCATTTACGGTTAAGAATCGAGGTGTAGACTTAGTTCCTATCCAGGCTTGTGGAGGCGAAATGCAGAAACGAATATAATCTTCAATGTCTTCACGTCGCATAAGCAATAATGAACGACCTTCAATCCGCCAACACCACTGCAAAAATCGTTCTATCTCTCTACGGTAGGCATTGAAAGTTGCGGAGCTACCGTTGTAGCTGTATAGAAATTTTAGAGTGTACTCGTAGTCGATCTGAGAGCCTTTGGGTGGCTTCCCATGACTAAAGAATGCTGCCGTTGAGAAATCCTTTCGCTTGAAAGGATCTCCGATTGATTCAAGATTGTTCAGAATTGGGGTTGGCGGCACACGTTTAGGGTTCATTCTATGGATTTTAGGCTATGATTGGTCAATATACAATACCTCCGATATTCATAAATATCGGAGGTGTTGGGTTAGTAAACAACTCGTAGATTAATAAGGACGCCAACAGCCTCCCCCTACTGACTTCGCCCCGGCCACCGTCTTTGTTGCCGGATTGACCTCTACATTCACCGTACATTTTTCAGTGTGTGACTTCTTTGAGAAGAAGTACTTCCGGACTTGAATTTCAATATGGTAAGTCCACAACTCATGTCTATTTGCTATCACTTTTTTATCATCAGGATCATTTTCTTCCATATAACCTAGGTGCCAAATATAGGCTTCGCCAAGTGACTTTCCCTCTAAACGCACAAGATCATCGGAAAACACTAGGTATGCTCCAGCTTTGGTACCAACACAACCAGAAAGACATATGATATATAGGCTCAGTATAAGTATTCTGCTAAACAATGTTCATATTTCCCTGCGCATAACGCTGCAAGCAGGCGCGCGACACTTTACCTCACGCGCCTATAATTGTAAGGACTTTATTGCACATTGTTGGGCCGCTGAAAAGTCTATCTATCTCTATCATTCACCATCAAATGTGTATATACAAGACTCTCGTTCCCTTTCGCGATGTTTCCGATTGTAGCTGCTATGGATATAGGAGCGGCAATAAACATCGTGCTTATATTATTGAATGTTGTAAATTCAAGTTTATTTGGATTCCCTTTATTAAACCAGAAGTCATGTAAACCTGCAGTAGCGTTTCCTCCTGGTATTAAATTTAACACCTTACTAATAAAGCTACCTTGTTTTCCTAAGTCCGCTACAAATTTATGTTCCAATGGTAGATTGAGGCCTAGAACATTCATTGATTCAGTCCCGAGAGGTTGTTGGCCTGTCTTCGGATCAGATTCATAAGTAGTCTGCCCTTTCCTATTTTCACCGGGTAGAGGGTTGGCAGGCCTACCCACAGATTCTTCATAGAACTTAGCTGCACTGGTAAATAATTGTATGTAAGCCATTGTCTTCGCACCGTCTGCGAATTTACCACCTGTTGCATATGAAACAGTCCCAGCCGCTATTATATGATGTTGCCAGCCCCCACCC
>NVXL01000200.1 GCA_002746115.1 Alteromonadaceae bacterium | reverse complement strand
CAGACATCGTGATGGTGTTGCAGGCTGGAGAAAATATTATTCAGATTGCTGTGACTGCAGCAGATGATGATGTTCAAACATACACGCTTAACATCACCCAAAGTGATGACTCAGGCACCGATACGACGCTTAGAAGCTTAGCTGTAGAAGGGATCGTACTTAGCCCGACTTTTGATTCAGGGCTCGGTGTGTATGATGTGGATACCAACTTCTTAATTAACACAGCCGAGATTAGCTGGACCGCAAGCAGTGAATTTGCTTTAGTTACTTTGGGTGAAAGCATCGACGCTAGCGATGGTGGTAGTTTGAGCCTGGTTGCAGGTGATACGGCCACGTCTGCTGAAATTACCGTTTCGCAAGTGGATGAGCCGGAGAACATGTATAGGATTAATATCACTCGTGAGGCGGGTGATGGTTTAGAGGTAAGCGCCTATGTTAAGTCGGCGGATTCTGCAGCCAATGACATTTTCGGTCAGGCGATTGCTCTGGATGATGACATTATGGTCATTGGTGCTCCTAGTGATGATAACAGTGCCGGTTCTGTACATGTGTTGCTTAAGGAGGACGATGGCAGATGGGGTGAGCCAGAAGTTGTTAGAGCCGCCGATCGTATCGACGGTTCCGACTTTGGGCAAGCCGTGGCGATTAGTGGTAATTTCATGGCCGTTGGCGCTCCAAATGCGAATGCAGGGCGCGTCTATATTTTTACTCGGTTATTGGGTGACTGGGAGCAAAGTGCACTTATTGAAGCTGACGGCCGCCAAGACGGCGATGAGTTTGGGGCATCGCTTAGCCTGATCGGTAATACGCTGGTCGTCGGTGCGCCGGGTCGTGATGACGATAAGGGGCGAGCTTATGTTTACAGTCGAAGTGGTAATAATTGGAGCTTGGAGGATGGTGAAATCGACACGAGTAGCGGTGAAGCGGGTGATCGTTTTGGCGCCTCTGTTGCATTAAACCTGACGGACCCTGAAGAGGTATTCATTGGTGCTCCGCTAGAGAATAGTGAATCCGGAGATGAAGCCGAGGCTGGTGCTGTTTATGTGTTTCGTAAAACAGACGGCACCTGGAATGAACAGGGAGATGTCGTCCGAGCTGAGACTTCAATCGCGGGCGCCAAGTTTGGCGCAGCTATTGCGGCTAAAGGGAATCGTTTAGTGGTTGGTGCGCCACAATCTATTGATGACGTTGCTGAGAGTACTGGTACCGGTTCGGTTATTGCCTTTGAGCGTGCAGACTCAGGCTGGAACGAAAGGCAGGTTCTGTCACCAGAGGCCGGCGTTGCTATGGAGTTTGGCTCCAGTGTCGCTCTATCTTCAGATATGCTCGTTGTCGGCGCACCATTAGAGGATAGTGATGACAGCGCTTTTGATAATAACGCTAGTGATAATACCGGCGCCACCAATGCGGGTGCCGCCTACCTATACGCCTTTGATGCTGATGTTGATAATGAATGGGAGCTAGAGCGCTACCTTAAGGCGTCAAACTCAGGCGCTGAAGATCAATTTGGTCGAGCTGTTGCGTTCTCTGGGCAAACCCTAGTGATAAGCGCTCCGCTAGAGGATAGCGGTACCAATGGCACCGAAGCTAATACTAGTAGCGCCGATGAAGCTGCCTCCGAATCTGGAGCGGTTTACATAGTTGAGTAAAAGCGAATAAGTGACAGAGCCTGTTTTTCGCTTAACACTTAGGGCTTAACTGCAAGAACAAAGCTGTTGCCGCCACCTTTTTAATAAGACTGGCGGCTTTTTTATATTTGGTTTTTGTGTTTTATTCTGCCTGCTGTAGGATTAACTGAGCGCGGAAAGGCACCGACTTGCCGTAGGTTGATAGATTTTGTCTATCCTCATCATCTATAGTCCGAATTGAATCCCGATTTTGGGTTGCGTTGTTATTGGAGAATCCATGCAAAAAAATATACTGACAATATTGTTGGGCTTGAGTCTGTTCTTAGTGAACACCCTACAAGCAGCGGCTAACGATAATACCGATCAAAAAATAGATCAACTCATTCAAAAAATGACGATCGAAGAAAAAATCGGGCAAATGACATTGCTCGCAACCTATATTTACATTGAAACCTTAGAAGACGGAAGCACCAGAATTGACCTAGATGCGCTGCATGAGGCGATTTACACCTATAAAGTCGGTGCAATGTTGAATTCACCAGAGAGTCCATACACGCCAGAGCAATGGCAGCAATGGTTAACACTTCTGCAAAACGAAGTGGATAAAACGCCTCAAAAAATCCCCATGTTGATTGGTGTCGATTCAATTCACGGTGCGACGTTTATGAAAGACGCCACACTTTTACCGCATAACCTCGGTATCGGGGCAAGCCGTAATATCGAGGCTGCCAAACTAGCTGCGGAAATTACAGGTAAAGAAACCAAGGCCGCAGGGACATTTTGGAATTTTGATCCAGTACTAGATGTTGGCCGACAGCCCCTGTGGGCACGCTTTGAAGAAACCTTTGGCGAAGACCCTTACATCGTTGAGAAGATGGGCGTGGCGATGGTAAAGACCTACGAGAACATGGGTATCGCCTCAACCATGAAGCACTTTGTCGGCTACTCAGCCCCCGCCAACGGCAAAGACCGTACAGCCGCGTATATTCCCCCCAATATGATGTGGCAAACCTATTTACCGCCCTTTAAAGCAGCGGTAGACGCCGGTAGCGCATCGATTATGATTAATTCCGGCTCCGTCAATAACGTCCCTTTACATGCGAGCCCTTACTGGTTAACGGAAGTGTTGCGTGAGCAGTGGGGCTTTAAAGGCTTGATCGTGTCCGACTGGGAAGATATTAAATACCTACATTCTCGCCATCGAATCGCTGCAAATGACGAAGAGGCGGTGTTATTGGCAATAAATGCCGGTGTGGATATGAGCATGGTGCCGACGGACTTTAGCTTCTCTAAAATACTAGTGAAGCTTGTAAAAGAAGGCAAAGTTAGCGAACAGCGCATTGATCAGTCCGTGCGTATTATTCTCAAAATGAAACACGATATTGGCCTATTTAAACACCCGCAACCCAATACCGAATTTGCTGCCGATTTTGCTCGGCAAGAATATACCGAGCAAGCGCTGGATTTGGCTAACGAAAGCATGACACTGCTGAAAAACAGAGATGGTATTTTACCGTTAAAGCGCGGCCAAAAAGTATTACTAGCAGGACCTGCGGCCGACCATTTGGGGACGCTGCATGGTAGTTGGTCCTACACTTGGCAGGGGCAAGACGAAGGCGTCTTCCCCACTGAAGTTAAGACCATTCGTGAATCTCTAGAGGCTTATTTGGGTAAAGACTCATTACATTACCTTGGTGCACCCGCTTTTGATGCGGCTGAAAATTACCGCACTAAAACCTTAATCGAGGCCGCCAAAGACGTGGATCTTATTATCCTCGCGCTTGGCGAAGACGCTTATGCGGAACAGCCCGGCTTGATTGATGATCTAAATTTACCGCAAGAGCAAATTGCACTGGCGCATGCAGCGATGGTGACTGGTAAGCCCTTAGTCGTGGTACTAACGCAAGGGCGCCCACGTGTGATTGAGCCGATTGTTGAGGGAAGCGATGCAATTTTGTTGGCCTATCGCCCCGGATCTCGCGGTGCCGATGCCATTGTGCAGACCTTGTATGGCAAAAATAACCCCAGTGGTGTATTACCCTTTAGCTATCCTCGGTTTAGTGGGGACCTAATGACGTACGATCACTATGCTTTGTCGCGCATTGCACAAATCACCCAAGGCAATGTCACTGAAGATGCTTATGATCCGCAATGGCCTTTTGGTCATGGATTAAGTTACACCGAGTTTAAAATGTCGAAGTTTAAGGTATCACCCAAAAAATTCCATAAAGGTGATGTCGTGACAGTGAGCGCGGTGATTAAAAATACCGGTAAGCGGGCGGGTAAAAAAGCCGTCGACTTATATATCTCGGATCACTATGCGAGCGATATACCGCAAGTTAAGCGCTTACGTCGCTTTGACAAGGTGACGCTAAAGGCGGGTAAGTCCACCCGGGTCGAGTTTACTTTGAGTGCGGAAGACTTTTCTTTTGTGAATCGAGACCTTAAAACTGTGATTGAGCCCGGGATGTTCTCTATTGAGCTTGAAGGCGAAAGGCTTGATTTGGAATTTGTTGAGTAGACCTTTGCCCCGCCCTTGCAGACTATTACTAGTGTATTGCGAGTACTCGTATATTGCGAGCGGCGGGGTCGAACTTAAGGTTTAGTATTTGCAGGGGCCAGGGTGATTCTCGCCCTCTACTGGCTGACAGCTGCCTTCTTCTGTTGGGGCGCCGTTCTTAAATTTTCCCTCGTAGCGAGCGCCTTTGTCGTCAATAAATACGCCCTTGCCTTGGAAGCGGCCGCGGTCATAGCCGCCCATATAACGCGCTCCAGATGCCCAGCTCATTTCACCATGACCATGTCGCATATTGTCGACGAATTTTCCTTTGTAATTGTCGCCACGGCTGTTAGTGAAATCACCATAACCACTTTGTTTATCACCCTCCCAAGTGCCAACATAGACATCACCGCTTAGCCAAGTAAATGTACCGAAACCGTGACGTAAGCCTTTTAGGCAAGTACCGTCATAATTACCAATGATGCGTGCACCGTTTTTCGTCTCCATTTTGCAGGTTTCTAATTGCAGCACTTTGTGCTCGGCTGCTTGGGTGGGCGCTTGAGTAAGTGTTTTAGGCGTTAATGAAATATTTTTTAAGTTTGAATTGGGGTCGATACTCACATCAGTCTGAGTAAATAAAAATATGGCGTAAATAAGTGACAGAATTAACCATACGGAAAAGAAAACGATGCCGCCGAGTATCAATTTACCTGTTAAATTCTGGGGCTTTACTAGTGCTGCAATGGCTGGATGTTCGCTGTGATCTTCATCCGTGCTATCGAGTGTAAGCGAGGCTTCATCGAGAATTCCGTCATCACTATCTTTATATACTTTACTGGTGGTGATGCTCGTGGTCGAATTTTCGCTTTGATTGGCTTCCGAAATTTCACTTGTCGCGGCAGTGTGTTCCTGTATATCACCGATGTATTGTTTATCGGTCTCTATGCTGGCTATAGCCTCGTCTACAGTTTCGTCTACAGTTTCGTCTACAGTTTCGTCTACTGTAGGGTCGGTTTTATCTTCTGTTTCTTCTGCTTGAACGTCGAGCCTTGTATCTGGCGTTACGCTTGCATCTACTGATTCTTGGCTTAGGTGATGTTGGATATCATCTTCACTGACTGCCCGGTGTTGGGCTGTGTCTGCAAGTGCATTTCGCTCAAGATCCGTAGCGGGGCTGTCGTCCTGTTGTGTTGTGGTCTCAGGCTCTGATAGCTGTTCGTCGATATCGGCAAAGGAATTAGATGAATCTAATTCAGCTGCGTCGGTATTACTGACTTGTTCGGCGGCGCTTAGCTCTTCATGTACTTGTTGAATGTCGCTTTCGGGCTCGGATTTAATATCGGGTTCAGCGTCAGGTTCACGGTCGGGTTCTGCGTCGGATTCAATGAATGCTACATCTAGGCTTATTTCAAGATCCTGCTTGCTTGTGTGATCTGTGTTGGTGCTTGTCGGTTCTGCTTCAACAGCTGGTTTAACATCTTTAGTGATTTTTGGGGGTGCTTTTGCGGTTTGAACTAATCGCAGGCCGAGCATATCAGCAATACCTTGATCGGTAGCGGAAATAGCTTCAGAGG
>NVXL01000199.1 GCA_002746115.1 Alteromonadaceae bacterium | reverse complement strand
TTCAACCTCTTCTAGAATTCTATTTTTAATGCCTAGATTTTCAAGGTAATCAACCAATGTTTTTATCGTTGGGTAATCCCAAATTAATGTTTCTTCAAGTACGCAGTCGAAGTCTTCTTCCAATTCACCAACGAGAACTACTGCGCCAACAGAATCTAACCCAAGCTCATAGAAAACAGAATTTTCACTGATTTTATCTTGCGATACATTTAGATATCGTTGCAACCAATTTACGACCCACCCAAATATCTTATCTCTAGAATTCATACCTTGCCCTTATCTTTAACACCCAATACCTTTCGATAAAACCTCTTCAATGCTAGGTTTCAACCAAACTCTCAGATTCTTCGTTAACCTGTATTTTCTTTAAACCCTTTGATACTGACAAATTGACGAATTCGACCTGTTCAAATTCGCCACGTTCATATCTATTTTTACAAGCAGTTCTTTGAACTTTTCCACTTGAAGTCTTCGAAACCTCGCCAGGACTTATAAATAGAATATCGGCAGGGTGTAAACCGTGAATCTCAAAAACAGCCTTAATAATCAAACCGCGTAAACTATCCAGGCTATCGCTACCAATTAGTTCTCGTTCCAATTCCTGTACAATAACCAAGCCACAAGTTTCTTTCTGGTCAACGATAAATACAGCACCAAATCCGCCAGAACGAAAAGCAGGATGAAGGCTTTCAACCAAACGTTCAATATCTTGCGGATAGTGATTTTCTCCTCTAATAATGATTACGTCTTTCATCCGTCCCGTTATATAAAGCTCACCATTATGTAAAAAACCTAAATCACCCGTCCGAAGAAATCTTTTTCCCGGATAGCCGTCCAAGGTCACATTAAATGTATCATTGGTAATATCGGGCTTCCGCCAATACCCTGGGCTAATTGAATCACCAGACAGCCATATTTCCCCAACCGTCCCACAGGCGCTCGGTATAAGAGAATTTTTATCCACTATTTCCACGACAATATCCGAATAGACTTTCCCACAGGCAACAATCGACTTTGCGTGCTTGTCAGATTCATCACAGAAATCAACCTTATCCGCTCTTAAAGACACGTTATTTATATATGCATAATTTGGTTCTTTGCTATTAACATCACCCGCTGTAACGTATAGCGTCGCTTCCGCCATCCCATAACCAGGAAAGAACGTAGCGCGGGAAAAGCCATATGACTGATAGATATTACAAAACTCTTCTAGAGTGGATTTCAATACTGGCTCTGCTCCGTTAATTGCAACACGCCACGAGCGTAGATCTAGATTCTCTCGCTCCTTCGGTTTAATCCTACGTACACACAAATCATAGGAAAAATTTGGCCCACCCGTCATCACCGCGTTATATTTTGATATAGCTTTTAGCCAACGCACTGGTTTCTGAACAAATTTGTCCGGCGGCATAAATACTGCAGTTGCGCCCAACCATAATGGCAACAGTATTCCTTGTACTAACCCCATATCATGAAACAAAGGTAACCAGGAAACATGTACTCCGCCCTTATCTATGCCAACTCCTTTTGCATACAACATGCAATTGCTAAGGATATTTTTATGCGTAATCATGGCACCTTTTGGCGACCCTGTGGATCCCGAGGTATATTGCAGGTAGGCGATATCTGACGTTACTACATCATTATTTCGCCAAGGTTCAATAGAAGCATCAAGATCATTTGTAGTGATATATTGCTCAACAGAAACTTGGTTTTTTATTTTTTCAACCAACATCGACTGCGTTAAGACAGCCGATACATTAGCGTCATCAATAATACTTATCAGCCTACCAGCATGACGGTTGTTTCGAGGCGGGTAGGCAGGCACGGCCACAACACCCGCGTATAAACAACCAAGGAAAGCAGTGACATAGTCAATTGAAGAAGGGTAAAGCAATAACACATTACAGCCCACTAGTCCGCATTCGCGTAGATGGCCTGCTATCGTTAACGCTCGTTGATTGACCTCAGAAAAGTTCAACGTTTCTGGGTCACCTTCTCCACGCGCAAGAAATTTTAGAGCCGCCTTTTCACCTACTGTTTGGCTGATATCAACCAAATGCTGCGTAAAAGTTCTATTTACCATTGACATTGTTTTACACCTTAATTTCGTTGAATGAGTGCACCTTCATTAAGAGAATCCACGCTTACCTTCAACATTATTTGTCCGACATGTACACAAACGATTGGGCTATTATTTTTCTCTGTATATTTATAATATGTACGGCCTAAAATAGACGCCTGTATTTTAGCTATCGCCATTCAGCATTGAATCCGCAACCAGTTCTGCCATCATCATGCACGTGACGCTGGTAGGCGTTCGCACCGTCGCCGGCATAATTGACGCGTCCACAACACGTAAATTTCTACCCCCATGAACTCGTCCATATTGATCAACTACAGCCATTGCATCAGTATCTGCGCCCATCTTTGCTGTCCCACCCGCGTGCGATGAGCCTCGCACAAATGTTTTCAACAGCTGCTCCACTCGTGACTTACTATCAATAACTTTTTGGTGCCATACAGGAATATCGTCGATAAGATCTTTCATACTTTTCTGCTGCATAATATTCCACGCTAATTGCACCCCCTCCACCATACGTTCCATATCTTCAGGTTCTTGCAATAAATTTGCGTATACGCGCGGCGATATTGCAGGATCAGCACTTTCCATGTGAATGCGACCTGTCGAATACGGCGTGCCGACAACCGCAGATAAAGCCATAGTCTCTTTGGCGCCATTCAATAAGTTTCCTAAATCAGGAACTTTTGATACATCAAAGGCACTCAACATAAAGAGCGACATGTCATCTTTGTCTTTATTCAACCTACTGCTGTAACGCAATGTAGCTTGATGTGTCATTTCACCTAGGGGACAAACACCTTGCTTAGGTACAGCCCATATACTTGCAACTGGGTGGTCCACCAAATTCTGCCCCACTCCTGCTAGATCGAGCCTAACGGGTATACTTAGGCGCTTTAGGTCTTTCTCTGGCCCTATTCCAGAACGCATCAATATAGCTGGTGAGTGAATAAAGCCGGCGGTGAGTGAAATCCGATCCCCATAGAATTTTTCGGTCCTTCCTGCTACTGAGCATTCAATGCCTACTGCACAGTCGCCTTCAAATATCACACGATTAACCCTAGCTTTTCCCACGATGTGCAGATTTTCTCTAAAACCAACATCCCCAAACTCTAGGGAAGCTAACGCAGATGAGATTCTATTGCCTTTCGCATCTATGTTTTTTGGAAACCCACCCACTCCAGTTGCGTACGGCGAATTAAAATCGTCTGTTTCTGGATATCCAAACTCCTTGCATGTTTCATAAAATGACCGTTGAACCCTGGTAAACTGTGACGGTTTCATGTGCCTAATAGGTAGAGTACCTTTCTGCCCGTGATAGCTATTTTGATGATCAAAATCATGCTCCAATTTGACAAAATATTTGACGACATTCTCCCAATTCCAAACGCCGTTGCCACGTAGCACCCACTCAGCGAAATCCGCCGGCATCGCTCGTAACGCTATCGCCCCATTAACACTAGAGCTACCGCCTAAAACCCTACCTACCGGATAGTCAAAACGTCCCACTACACCGGAACCTCCCAAAGTAGATTTAACCGCGGTTTTAATTAGCGAAAAACGACTATTAGCGGCCTTTAGCGACTTACCAGAATCAGATAACGTCTCTAAAATTGACGCTTCCTTAATATAGCCATCTACTTTCCAGTTATATCCTCGTAGCACCGGGATATCATGATTAAGAATTTCTTCCGGCGTATCATTTATCCCGGAAAAGCAGGGGCCGCCCTCAAGCAACAATACTTTACGCATAGGGTCTTCGCTTAAACGTGCAGCCAGCACCATCCCACTTGACCCACCGCCAACTATAATTTCGTCGTAAAGCATTGCTCTATACCTCTGTTTGACTACACTAAAAACTAAATGTTAAACCAGAAAAAAATCGATCATTCTCTTTATAAGGCTCTAAACCTGACTCTACATTTGTTGCTTGATAAGAAATAAAGCCTGCATAAACCACCAACTCATCTAACAAGGTATAGTCGACACGAAACCGCACCAATTCACCGCCGTTACCCGTAATATGCATCCAGAAAAAATTGGCAACTAGCGAATCGTTCAACATTTCGTAGTCAATATTTAGGACAGTACTTACATTTGTTTTATCTTCTTCCAACACATCTTCATAGTCATCGATCGTCTTTGTAAACATTTCTAAATCGACCGCCAAATTATTAACACCAGCATAGCGACCACCAATCATCAACTCGATCGTAGATTTTTTTTCCAAACCATATTTTCCCTCATTGACCAACAGGGCTTCAGTATCGCTTCTCATAAATCGGTTTCCAGTTCTATATCCGATTTCGCTTTTAATCAGCCAATTTCCAAAGATGTAATTACCGCTCAGACCAGCGACGGTATTTTCGGGATAAAATGCCCTAAATGACATACCCTGGACATCATAAATTGCTGGGGCATGTGCATGCGTTTTGCTAAACACTGCAGTTAAGTCCCCCCAAGGGCGTGAGCTTATCAGTCGTAGTGCCCAGTCAGGCTTCAATGTACTCACATCCGGTTTCGATTCGAACGTCACATTGTTGGAGCCACCTATCCGAATAAATGGGTCGAAATCGCCTAGCGCATCATCCCTTCTATTTGGCCTAAACTCTTGCATTAAGAGCAAGTCAATTCCCCAGCGTGAGGAAAAGTAGCTAAACCTGCTTCCGGATACTGGTAACCGAATTTCATCCAGCTCCGCCAATCCAAGTACACGTTCATCTAAGGGATTAATCACATCGAGAATCTGAAAAAAGTTTGACTCGCCAAAMACCAACRTTTGCCGTCCCACCTTAATGTTCCAATCTAAAGAAGGCCGCCACTCTAGATACGCTTCATGCAACTGATTRTNTGTTTTTTNGYTCATMASCTTTTGCATCGTAAGTGATAACACCACTAATTCCCGCATCAACATTCTCTAGCAACGTTAGATACGCTTGCAAATACAGATCAAGCCGAGAGGAGACCAACCCCTTATCTGATCGCCTAAAATTATATTTATCRSTCTGTTTTRTTGCCGCGTAATGCSCGCGATAGTCCAATTCTCCMGTAAKTAAAAAAGGTGAATATTYTTCAATGGTCGATTGATCTTCATAKACTTCAATTTCCGCAAAAAAGYCWTTTTCTTCTGACTTTACTAACTGTACAAAAATTAAGTTTTGCAACAATAAGAACAGAACAGAACATCTCATCGAGATGCTTTCTCAAGCCCGCCTATAGTAAATTCACTGTCGTTGACATCAACATTAACTCTTACATCTGACCGGGTGATTATTGATGTATGTTCGATATTATCCTGCTTGGTTACCAGCATTTGCTCACGCCCTGAAACCCATGCCCCATTAATTTTTTTGAAGTCAAATTGCCGATAGTATTTTTTCCAGCCTTTATCTTTCAGCCAATATTTGGCCTTCTTTATCACATATTTTTCGGTGTCTATCCAATAGACTATCTTTTCATATCCATACTTTTCTATAATTCTTTTTGACACTGGCGTTGCAACAAGCGTTACTTCGTCATCAATATTTTTTTCAACTTTCTCTTTAACGTAATTGAAATCATCTACCTCAAGGCCTTCTAGATCACCGTAGGTAAAATCAGTACCCAAAAAGTAGTCGCCCCGATTAGCGGTGGTAAGTCGAGTTACCTTTCCCAAATCTGGTAAATATAACCAGGATTCATTTTCTATTTCAGTATCATGCCAATCGTAAGAAAGGATACCCGTTCCTCTA
>NVXL01000034.1 GCA_002746115.1 Alteromonadaceae bacterium | reverse complement strand
GAATTTGTTGCCCATGTACAACATCAAGCCTTAGAGCATGATGCTGAAGCCTTCTTCACGCAAATGCTCGGCGATATCGAAGAGCCTACTGCGCCATTTAATGTGTTAGATGTTATTGGTGATGGTAGTCGCTCTGTGGCGCTTAGAGAAGTTGTCCCAAGTGACATAAGCATGCAAATTCGCTCCCTAGCTAAGACAATGATGATAAGTCCTGCGGTGCTGTTTCATTCGGCCTGGGCGATGTTAGTGTCAGCCTGTAGCGGACGTGATGATGTGGTCTTTGGTACGGTATTGTCAGGTCGCTTACAAGGAACCGTTGGTGCTGAGCACATGCTTGGGGTATTTATTAATACCTTGCCATTGCGCGCGACATTACGTGATGTCAATGCGAGGGACTTTGTAGATCAAGTGCAGCTTTCCCTGCGAGAGTTATTGCCTTACGAGCAAGCGTCTTTAGCGATGGCTCAACGCTGTAGTGGCGTATCGGGTGACGCTCCCTTGTTTACGGCGATGTTGAACTATCGTTATTCGGCCGTAGCGGATGCTACCGACGAAAGCGAAGCGCCTAGGTTTGAGTTTATTGCCGGGCAAGAGCGTACCAACTATCCGTTTATCCTCTCGGTGGATGATCTGGGCGAAGGCTTTGAGCTGGATGTGCAAGTGGACTGTGATATCAGCGCTGAACGCGTTGTCGCTTACATGCAAACTGCGCTAGCCAAATTACTGGAAGCGCTGGCATCCTCATCCTCTGTTGCAGTAAATACCTTGTCGGTATTACCGGAGACTGAGCGGCATCAACACTTGGTGGAATGGAACGATATTACCTTAGATTGTCCACGGGATAATTCCGTCGGGGCAGGTTCCGCCAATTTGATTCACGCACGATTTGAAGCGCAGGCAGAGGCTTTACCTAAACACATTGCTGTTAGCTGTGAACAGCATGACATTACCTATGAGGAATTAAACACACGCGCAAATAAATTGGCGCACTTCCTCGTTGAATATGGCGTTAAACCGGATGCCTTAGTTGGTATTTGTGTTGACCGTTCGATCGACATGCTAGTCGGTATCCTTGCGACGCTGAAATCTGGCGGTGCCTATGTGCCGATCGACCCAACACTACCTGAAGATCGAGTGCGTTATATTTTAGAAGACTCAGGCGTGAACATATTGCTTAGCCAAAAGGCTCTTGCTCAGCGCTTGGAAAATATCCACGTGAGTGATGCGCGTAAAGTCGTCTTTATTGATGAGTCGACTTTATTTGACGGCTATAACACAGAAAATATTGATCCGAGCGCAATTGGGTTAAATGCCTCACATTTGGCGTATGTTATTTACACCTCAGGAAGTACCGGGCAACCTAAAGGCGTGCTGATTGAGCACAATAATGTCAGTCGCTTATTTGATGCGGCGGATAAAGACTTTACCTTCAGCTCCGATGATACGTGGACGCTTTTCCATTCCTATGCGTTCGACTTCTCTGTATGGGAAATATGGGGTGCACTATTTTATGGCGGAAGACTTATTGTTGTTCCTAAAGACCTTGCCATGTCATCCGATGAATTTTACAAAATGGTTAGCACGGAAAATGTCACCGTTCTAAACCAAACGCCCAGTGCGTTTAGCCAGTTTGTAGAAATGGATCAACAGCTAAATCTGCCGCTTGCCTTGCGTTATGTGGTGTTTGGTGGTGAGGCCTTGAACCTAGCCATGTTGGAACCTTGGGTAAGTCGCCACGGCGATGATGCGCCCGAACTAATTAACATGTACGGTATTACCGAGACAACTGTTCATGTGACTTACAACAGAGTGACGAAGGCAGATATTTCAAGCAAATCCCCACAGCCAACTCGCGGAGAGCTTGGTGTGCCCTTGGCGGATCTAAGTGTACTTTTACTTTCTCCTGAATTTAATTTATGCCCCGTTGGCGTTATTGGGGAAATGTATGTCAGGGGTAACGGACTGGCTCGTGGCTACCTTAATCGCGAAGAGCTAAGCGCAGAGCGTTTTATTAATAATCCTTTTTGTGATGACGAATCAAAGGGCGAGAGACTATATCGAAGTGGTGATCTCGCCGTACGACTCGTGGATGGGTCACTAAGATACATGGGACGAATCGATCACCAAGTGAAGGTTCGTGGTTTCCGTATTGAGTTAGGGGAGATAGAGCGAAATCTTGTTGATCATCCTAAGGTAAGCGAGACGATAGTCATTGCAAGCGAGGCCAATAAAAGCGCTAACGCTGATACGTATTTGATCGCGTATGTCGTCGTAGAGCCTGCGGGCGATGAGGGTTCGAATGAGGCTTATGATCAAGACGCTATGCCTGAGCTGCTGCGTCTTCATTTAAAAGAAAGTCTGCCAGAGTATATGGTTCCGGCGGTATTTATTTTCCTTGATGAATTACCACTTACCGCTAATGGTAAAGTCGATAGAAAAGCCTTACCAGATCCGCAGCTATCGATACAGAACCTAGCGCAATACGAAGCGCCTAGAACCCCGTTAGAAAAGGCCTTATGTGACATTTGGCAAGAGACGCTTGCAGTTGAAAAAGTCGGGATAAACAATAGTTTCTTTGTCCTCGGGGGGCATTCCCTCTCGGTATTGAAATTGGTTGCCAAAATTAATAACACCTTAAAAGCGAATATTGCTGTTAAAGATATTTTTGCGGCTGAAACAATTCAGCGCTTAGTAGAGGTTGGTGATTTTGATCAACAATCGACACAAGCTGTTTTGCTTGACCTTGGCTTACAAAAAATAGCGGATATGCAGCAAGAGCTATTGGCAAAACCAGAGCAAGCTGCGGCCTTACCCGCAGGTTATGAGGATTTTTACCCATTAAGCTCCATACAGAAAAGCATGGTGTTCTTTGCACAATCTTCACCCGACACACCGATATACCATGACCAGTTCCCTCAGTTTACCCATTGGGAGGGCTTTAATTTCGAGCGCTTTAAGTGCGCCGCTGAAATGCTGTCACAGCGCCATGCTATTTTGCGAACAAGTTTTGACGTCATAAATTTTGATGTGCCAATGCAAATTGTCCATCAACATCTTCCGATCGATATTTACTTTGAGGATGTAAGTCAATTTGATTTAGCACAACAGCAACAACGGATCGAAAGTTATTGTAGTGATGATATCAAGCGAAAATTTGAATTCCACGGCGGTATGCCGTTCTGGCGTGTTCAAGTGTTTGGCTTAGGTGAAGACAAGCTGGGCGTGGTCTTATCTTTTCAGCATGCAATATTAGACGGCTGGAGTGCTGAAGCCATGCGGGCTGAGCTGAAGGTTATTTATGATGCATTGGCGCATCAAGATGCGGTAAAACATGATGGCGCTGTAAAATCTGAGGCTATTAGTGCCGTGCTTGAAAGCCCTGTCCTTCCACAGTGCAGTTACAAGGATTATGTTGCGTTGGAGATAGCAAGGGGATCATCACCGCAAACAATTGCCTATTGGGAAGCCTACCTCGATAACTATAGCCGAATGAAATTACCGTTCAACTACGTCGGCAGAAGTATCGATACCGATAATAACGGTACGATCACTAAGCGAGTGATCATTAACCGCGAGAAACTCTCACGTTTACAGGCATACGCCAACGCCAATAAGCTAAGCATCAAAGAAATTTGTTTGGCCGCCCACGTATATTTAATGTCTCTTTTGACAGGGGACGAAGAAGTTCTGACCGGCGTCGTTACTCATGATCGGCCAGAGCTACTCGACTCCGATAAAGTCCTCGGTTGCTTCTTGAATACCATTCCGCTTCGCATGCCTGCGAATAAAACAACAGGTAAAGTTGAATTAGTGAATGACGTTAAGCGCTATTTACGGTCGGTTAAAGAGCACGAGATATTCTTGGGGAATATCGCCAGAATCGTTGGCGAAACCAATACTTCGGGAAATCCGCTATTTGATACGATTTTCAACTATACCGATTTCACAGAAACCTTAGTGGGTAAGCAAGCGACAACACTGGATTTAGAGACGAGCGAAGCGCCCGTGGAGTTCACTGTTAAAAGCGCAGAAATGACCAATACGCTTTTCGACTTGGAAATCCATAAAATGTCGGATTGCGGTATGTTCTTGCAGTTAAAGTACAGCCCACGTTATTTTGCAGAAAAAGAAATCGATACGGCTATTAGTCTCTATTTGGATATTCTAGACGAATTTTCTAGTGATGGGGCTAGTCGAGACCGGTTAGATGCTTCGCGATTTGTAGACAAGTACCAGAAGCAAATTGACCACGATGGATTTAATGCGACAGATCGTGAATATGATTACGCTATTGGTCTACATGAGCTGTTTGAAAAACAAGCCGTTCAAACGCCAAATGCGATAGCGGTGACTCACGGAAGCGAAGCGATAAGCTACTCGCAACTCAATGAGCGCGCCAATCAAATTGCTCGGGTGTTAATAACTGAAGGTGTTAAAAATGGCGATAATGTTGGTATCGTAATGTCGCGCTCGATTGATTTAATCGCGGGCGTTTATGGGATTTTAAAGGCCGGTGGTGCTTACGTGCCGATGGAGCCAAATTATCCTTTAGCGCGAAAACAAGCGATTGTTGAAAGTGGTGAACTAAGCGCTATTCTCGCAGATACAGCCGAGATTATTAGCGATACCGCGAAACATGTTTGTTTAGAAAACTATTCCCTTGATCAGTATGACGGAAAAAATATCGGCTTAGCATGTGACGCTGCCGAACTTGCCTATATCATTTATACCTCAGGCTCAACAGGGAAGCCAAAAGGCGTAAGAATCAACCATCACTCCGCAGTCAACCTGCTAACTTGGGTGAACAAGACCTTTAGTGTTGGTTCAGATGATGTCATGTTGTTTATCACCTCCATTTGTTTTGATCTGTCAGTGTACGACGTTTTTGGCTTGTTAAGCAGTGGTGGACGCATCGTTATTGCCGAGCCAGATCAAGTGCAGCACCCGGAGAAAATGCTTGCGCTTATGCAGCAAGAAAAGGTGACGTTTTGGGATTCCGTCCCGACAACCATTAATCATCTAATCGGTGAACTGGACCAGAATAACCCTGAGCATCAACTGGATAGTCTGCGTCTTGTGTTTATGAGCGGAGACTGGATTCCCGTTCAATTACCGGGAAATATCAAACAGTTTTTCCCGAATACCGAAGTGATTAGCTTAGGTGGCGCGACAGAGGGAACCGTTTGGTCGAATTATTACCCGATTGATACACAGAAACTATACGGTAGCAGCATCCCTTATGGTAAGCCCATCGATAATAATCGTTTTTACGTACTAGACAGCAACCGAAATCCTACATTGCCAGGCGTTGCTGGAGAGTTATATATTGCCGGTGTAGGTGTTGCAGACGGTTACCAAAATGATAAAGAGAAAACCGACGCGGCTTACTTTGACGACCCGATTATTACGCATGATATCAACGGTAAGTCAGCACGCATGTATAAAACCGGTGACCTTGGCCGTATTATGGCCTGCGGGAATATGGAAATTCTCGGGCGTATTGACCACCAAGTGAAACTCCGTGGCTTCCGAATAGAACTTGGCGAAATCGAGTCGCTTATTTGTCAGCATCCGGATGTTAAGGAGGCCGTTGTTAACTTAATTAAGGCCGATAGCGCTGAACAAAGTTCACAGGCATTTCTTGCCGCGTATGTGGTTCAGTCCTTACAGTCCAGCGAGCTATCTACGTTATCCAGTGAGACTCTAAAACACTACCTATCTGAACATCTTGCCGATTATATGGTGCCAAAGGTATTTGTCATGTTAGACACCTTACCCGTTAACACCAATGGCAAGATAGACCGTAAAGCGCTACCTGTTCCCGACATGTCCGAATTACTATCGGATCAATACCGTGCGCCCGTCACCCAGATCGAAAAAGATATTGCCGCGACATGGGAAGAGTTCTTGGGAGTTTCACAAGTTGGCCTTGAAGATAACTTCTTCTCTCTTGGTGGCGATTCCTTAAAGATTCTTTCTTTAGTGCGCGCTCTAAATGAAAGGGGGATTGAATGTAGCCTAGCCAAAGCGTTCGAAAATCAGACCGTAGGTGAGCTAGCAGGAGCAGTAAGCTATAAAACTGAAAATCAGGATGACGTACAAAAGACAGGTACCCGTGAGGATATTTATGTTGGTACATTGCCGCTGACAGCAGCCCAGCAACTATTTTTTGAGAAGAACCTCGCTGATCCGAATTGGGCACATGTTGGTGGAATGATACATTCTGAAACGCCATTCAACCTAGGTGCGTTACACGCGTCGATTGAACTTTTAGCGCTGAATCATGACAGCCTACGAGCGACTTTTTCCAAGGAAGGTAATACGTGGAAACAAACTTTTGTCGATATTAAAGATCTAAAAATAAAAATCGAAAACCTTGATTACTCGTCCCTAGATGGGCCAGAAAAAGCCTCCGCTATTAAAGCTGACCTTGCAAAATATCGAAGTGCAATGGCTTTGACTGAAGCGCCACTATTACGCATATGTGTTTTTAATTGCGGCCAAGATATAGGGCACTTGATGAGCACAAGTTTCCATCACTTGATCGTTGATGGATACTCCTCATCGATAGTCATGGAGGATTGGGGGCGAATATATGAGCAGTTAAAAGACCAGGTCGTGTTAAGTGATGATCTTGATGAAATTCAATCGCTCTTGGATCACGATCATCAACGTTATAAGCCTACCACTGACCTGAAGGAGGCGATTGACCACTTTAGGGGCTTAACTAACTCAGGCTTGTTTGATGAGGATTTTCATTACTTCAACGGTTTGCCATGGGATGAGGTGGGTCAATTGAAAACGGATTTTTCTGAAGACCAAGATAAAAACAATGTCGGTTCCGTAGAATTTCATATTCATGAGCTTTCGAAACAGCAAACATCCGCAATACAAGATGCAAGCCGAGAGTTAAATGTCTCGATGCTGACGATATTGTCGAAGGCTATTGTGGCAGGATTAGCGGATCGGGTTGATGCGGGTAATTACTTACCAGTCAATATATTGGAAGCAGCAAGAGTGCCATTTATTGATAGTCATCTAGGTACAAATACGACAGATACCAGGACGGCTGTGGATCTATCTCGCACTGTCGGGTGGTTGTCGATGAACCGCGTACTTATGTTACCCGTGGATGGCTGCAAAAGTACTGAAACTAAGGCTTTTGTAGCGCTAGAAAGTGCGATCAACGCTGTACCTAATAAAGGTTATGGATTCGAATTAATTAAGTATTATCACAGCGACCAGTCCATGGTGGCTGCATTGACGGCACTCCCCGAACCTGAAGTTATGTTGAATTTTACCGGTGAAATTTCTCATACAGATACTGATGCCAAAATACCTTTACACGAAGAGCTTGAGAAATATGAGTTTGAATACTTAACTTGGACACACCCTGATAACCTTCGAGATGAGCAAATCGCGTGTTTTGTTCATATCGAAGCGGGCAAACTTCATATTCGGTGGATATACAGCAAGTACTTCTTCCATAAAGATAGCATTGAAAAAGTAGCGAAGCAGTTTACCGATGCGCTAGTATCGATTACCCAAGCGGATGTTCTTGTGGAGGAATGTGATGTTTAATTGCCTGTCTACTAAGAAGCAAATAATAACCAGACCAATGATAAAGAGACCAATGATAAAGAGAAAAGTCATATGAAAATTGCAATGGTTTCAAAGTTCTACAACAAGTACCAAGGGATCCCTCGGGTGGTGGCTGAATTATCCGAGGGCCTGTGCGAAAACCACGAAATACATGTGTATGGTCGGGACTGGGATACGAGTGATTGGGATGAGGCGGAAAAAAAGAATATTACTTTTCACAAAGTTCCGTCTTTAGGAAAAGACAGCTTGTGGAACGAGCTACTTTTCTTCTTTTATACCGGCTTTGCTGTGCGAGGATGTAAATACGATATCGTCAATATCCATGATGTGTGCTTCTATTTTAAAGGAATTTTCACCTGCCATTCGTTCGCTCAAGGTGGCTTGAAGACGATTGCAGGGCTGCTGAATTTGCCTTGGTACAAAGAGTATTACCAATTTCGTGGCGAAATCATGCGATACCCCCTAACGAACTTTAATATTAAACGAAGAAAGACCAAAAAAATTATTGCAGTATCTGGCTTTGTTAAAGAGTTGTTAGTCAAACACGCCAAGAGAAAACCCGAAAATATAGCCGTTGTTCACAATGGTGTGGATCTAGAAAGTTTCCACCCTAAAGATAAAGAAAACATACGCGCTCGGGTGTTTGAAGAGCTTGGCTTGAAAAATGATGACTTTCTTATCTCCTTTGTGGGCCACTACATCGAGCGGAAAGGCATTGGTTTGTTGTTTGCTGCGTTAAAATTGGTCAACAATCCAAAAATTAAAGTCGTTATTGTTGGCGAAAAGGCTGAAGATGTCGCCTCGATAAACGCGATGCTTGATAACGTCATACCCAAAGAGCAGGTGTTCTCCGTTGGCTCCAAGAAAAACGTCGAAGATGTCAAAAACTATATGGCCGCTTCCGATTTGTTTGTCTTGCCCGCAGGTTATGAGCCCTTCGGCAACGTAGTGCTAGAAGCGATGGCGTGCCATGTTCCTGTCATCGTATCAAACAAGGCAGGGGCTGCTGAGGTGGTAGAACATGGTGTTAACGGCTTTATTCTTGAGGCTTTATTGAACCACGAAGAGTTTGCTGGCCATATCAATACCATCGTTAATAATCCGGAATTAAGAAAGTCCATGGGGCAAGCGGCATCTAAAGCGGCAGAAAAAAACACTTGGAAACATGTTGTCGATAAAACATTAGACGTCTTTGAGGAATCAATAGCCGTCGCGTCCAAATAAGTGGGAAATTAAGTCGGAAATTAAGTGAAAAACTACGATTTATTAATCGTAATACGAAGATAACCGTTAAGCGAGTAGCTATGCAAGAAGAACCTCCTTTTTATACATTGATTATACCGACAAAAAACCGTCCGGAGATGTTAGATCGCGCACTCAAAAGTGCGGTCAATCAAGGGTTTAGTGGGCTTGAAATCATTGTAATTAATGATGGCTCCACGGTGTCTTATGAGGCGATTGAAAAATCACACAAAGGGCACGCCACCTTCCTGCATAACCTAGAGAGCCAAGGGGTTTCCGCTGCTCGAAACCGGGGGGTACAACAAGCACAAGGCGAATGGTTGCTTTTCCTGGATGACGATGATGAATTTTCAAGTGATTACTTCGAAAGGCTACAACAAACGATTAGCGACTCACCTGAAGTGGATTTTTTTTGGTGTGATGTGGAATTGATCTTTGAAAAGCAGGGGACAGTTTTCGGTCGCCAGGTGCGGACTTTCCGCGACGATTATTCCCAGCGAGAGAAGTTATACCGCGATGCCATGACAATCGGTGCTGGATTTGGTTTGGCGGTAAAAACGTCGGTATTTCATGAAATTGGTGGTTTTGATGAGTCTTTTTTATACGGTGAAGATACCGAACTAATGACACGTTTTGCCGCGCGAGGGCTAACACCACAGCAAATACCACACGTGGGTGTATTGAAGTACGAGGCGCATGAAGGGCGATTAGCGGCAAGCATGCAACCCTATTCTGAAAACAGTGTTTACGAGAGAGTGATCGACAAGCATAAAGAGTTTTTTGATCGAGACGGATACAATAAATCGTATCTTTTACGCTGGGCCGCTATCAGCCATATGACGTCGGGTAATGTAAAAAAGAGTTGGCTTGCTTTACAAGCTATGCGTGGAGCAGGAATGAGGCGCTTTTACTGGGTCTCGGCATGGGGGCTTATAAAGTATTGGTGTCGTTTAAAAACGGCGTCATTGAAACAAAAAAATGGGGCATCTTAGCTGGCAATATTTAGAGCTATTAAAGGGTGATATGGACTTGTTGGAATATCCGCATAGACGGTTTGAATTCAAACGTATGACGGTTACTTAGTCTTGAAATTGATAAAAAAAATATCGGATAAATTTCGTAAAGGGTATAAGGTGAATTAAGTGTTGACATTAATCAACCGCTATTGTCATGGTTATGTTGCTGTTTCTGTAATGGCGGCATTTAGCAAAAAAGAAATTTTTAAAAATGTTGGTGAGGCCAAAGCGTTTAGCTTGGCGGATCTGGCAGATACCTACAGTTGTAATCTAGGGTATGTTCGTTGTGCAATACGTATATTTGAATCGATAGGCTTAGTAAAGCCGATTGAGAATGGGCGTTATGTTTTTAGCTTCGCACGAATTAATCCTGAATGGATCCCAAGTGATGCCATCGACATGCTTAAGCTTCCAATTCATGATTGCCTAGCATACACCAGGAAAAAACCATCAATCGAATATTGGATTGGCTGCAGTATCAATAACTGGTCATTAAATACTGAGCTAGTCGATGATTGGGTTATCGATTTTATCGATGGGCTCCTAATGCTTCCCCTGTTGCTTACGCTCAGAGAAGAAACTACATACCGGCCTAAAGAAAATCAACTCTGCCTTAAGTCCTGTAAAGAAGCGCGTAGGGCTCTACTAGCTGAATTGTTTTCTAAAAAAGGTTGGTTGGAATCTTTTGACGGTGAAAATCTCAAATTAAATGGCGCTGGCGCGTATCTGATGGCTCGCATGATGAATGCCGGTACCGTCGCGTCTTATGCGCCGATGTTTCAAAATATAGAAAAAGTATTATTTGGTAATTTCAAACCGGTTTTTGCCCGCGATAAGAAAACTGGACACGAAAAACATGTACTTCGTACCCTCAATGTTGTCGGCAGCGGTTTCCAGCACGAAAAATACTTTAATGACATTGAGAGTATTGTTTGCAAAATTTTCAATAAACAGCCCATCTCAGCTCAGCCTAAATACGTTGCGGATATGGGCTGTGGTGATGGGAGTTTACTCAAGCGCATATACGAGGTTGTCGTTGAAAAAACGGAAAGGGGCAAGGTATTAGATATACTCCCGTTAACCATGATTGGTGCAGATTTTAATGATAAAGCGCTAGAAGCGACAGCGCTTAACCTTGACGGGCTTCCGCATCTTACTATTCATGGGGACATCGGTGACCCTGAAAAGCTAGAGCAAGATTTAGGGGGGATTATTGACGACGTAGAATCGGTTCTACACGTTCGCTCATTCCTAGATCATGATAGACCTTTTAAGCCAGCCCTTGAAAAAAATACAACGATCACCCAGTCAAATATCAACTACAACACCATTAGTGTCGATAGCGGTGGCGGACTGATTGAAGAACGCCAAGCCTTGCAAAGCCTAGTGGAGCATTTGGGGCGCTGGGCACGTTTAAAAACGCGCTTCGGTGTTTTGATACTGGAAGTCCATTGCCTAGATAGCCTAGTATCTGGCATTTTTATGGACGAAAGCGAGAGCTTACATTTTGATGCCTATCACGCTTTTTCCAACCAACACTTGGTTGAATCGCATGATTTTCTAATGGCCGCAGCGACAACTGGTTTGTTTCCAGACATTGATGACTCTAGACGTTATCCAAAAACACTGGCCTTTTCTCGAATTACATTAAACTATTATCAACAGAAAAATTTCATAATTCGTCACCCAATAAACAGTGATATTGCAGCGCTAGCTGTTTTGGAAAAATACGACGAGGGCAGCGAAGGTTTCGCTCAGATTAAAAATCAAGTTCAACAAACTGCTCGCGACCAATATGTGTGCGAAGTCGACAATAAAATTGTGGCTGCGGTGTTCACGAATGTTCGAGAGGAGAGTGCTGAGCAAGAGAGCTTTAATGGAGATGAAGAGGTTTCTATTACCGTTACACTGCAACGCTGTGTTTATGAGAATGATAGTGCTCTGGATGAGGCGAAGTACCTACATGACTTTGTCTCGCTTGCTAGCCGGCATAAAAGTGGTATTGAAGCGGTTGATAATGCCGCCTGCGAGTGGGTTAATTGCGATAATCTTTTGAACCTAGATCAATTAAAGAAAGACCGATTAAGCAAAGACGAGCACGAGGATTCTGTCAACGGTGTTGATCTAGCGCCCTTAGAAAAACGCTTCCCTACTGCCGAAGCCAAGATTATTGTTGACGCTGAAAAGAAAATTACAATTTTCGCGATTAAATGCTTCCTTCATATTCTAGGCGAGCATGGCATTCAATGCTTGCCTAATAAATCTTATACCATCAGCCAAATTAAAGACGCCATACAGGTTATAGAAAAATATGACCGTTTGATCGTAGGTATTCTCAACCTTTTGTGTCGCTACAGCATAGTAAAACGCACAGGGGACTCTGTTAGTTTTACCGATCAGCTTGTCGAATATAAATTGAACTCATTTGATAAAGACGCCGCTATTGTTACGGAGCAAATCAATGAAAATTGCCCTGGAATGGCTTCTTTTTGGGATCTGACCTACCGTTGCTTAGCATCTTTCACAGAAGTACTACAAGGAAAAACCGCTGTTAACGACGTTGTTTTCAGTGACGGCTCCATGGAGGTGTTTTCGCGTATTTTCCGTGGCAATGAATTGGCCGATTATTACAATAACCTTGTTGCCGAAGGCGTCGTTCAAAAGTACCTGAAATTCGCTAGCGAAAATCCCAATAGTACCTTTACTGTTCTTGAAATTGGAGCAGGCACAGGAGGCGCAACAGAAGGTGTTTTAAAACGACTATCAGAGGTTGTTGGTAGTGATGGTGGTAGAACACCCGTAAAGTTTGTCTACACGGATATTTCATCGACATTTATTCGCTACGGTAAGACCCGCTTTGGGGAGCAATACCCTTGGGTTACTTTCGAAAAACTCGACATTAGTAAGAGCCCCTTAACTCAGGGAAGCCAGAAAAACACGTTTAACGAAAACAGCTTTGACCTTATATTTGCCTTTAATGTCTTACACGATACGCCGATTATAGATGAGACTCTATCGTGGATACACCTGCTGCTAAATAACAGCGGCGTCTTACTTCTTAACGAATATACCCAGATAAAGGATCTACTACTATTTTCTGGCGGTTTGCTCCATGGTTTATGGATTTATGAAGATTCGGAAAATAGAATCGACGAAAGCTGTTTCTTAACGATTAATCAGTGGGATACAGTTGCCACGCGTGTTGGCTTCGGAGGTAAATCTTCATATGGTGACCCTAAAACAAGTAAAGATGAGCATGCGCAGAGCGTTATTGTTTATCAAAAAAATGGACTAAGCCCTAATGAGATAGCTTCGTCTATTGTAAGGCCTGATTCAATACCCTCTACACCGACCAGCCCATTGGGGAGTTCGTTAAACGACATAAACGAGGGCGAAATTTATTCCGTTGTTTGTGATGGTGTCGTTGCTGTTTCTGAAAAACAGGCGCCCGAAGTTAAAGCGAAGAGCGATGTTCCAATTATGGAATTACTCGACTCTTTGGAACTTGTTGAACTTCGCTCCCACCTGAACAAAGTTATCGGTGTGAAACTAGATACGACCCTATTTTTCCAATATGGCACTGCAAATAAACTTTCGGAATTTTTAGAGCAGGAAGTTTCAAACGGTGGGTTGCCATCACTTGAAAAGTGGCGCATAGGAGGCAAGGGCTCAGGACTTTCTGAAAACGCAAAAGAAAAAGCTAAAACAGAAGTTAAAGAACAAATAGAACAGCAAACAGCCCCAGAGAAAAGCGCTACTGTAAATACCGAAGGTTTGGCAGAAGAAATTACACGCATTATGGGGGATATCGTCGGCGCAGAGCGTGTATCGCGATTTTCGATGCGCTTACCCTTTATGGATTTTGGTTTGGATTCTTTAGAGTTGGTAGAATTCAGAGCGCTTCTTAATAAGTCCTTAAAAATTAAAATTGAATCTGCAGCTTTATTCGAATTTAACACCGGTGAAAAATTACTGCCCCACCTAAGTGAGTTACGAAGTAAAGCCGGGCATAGCCGTCTGCGACCAGCGGCTGCCGCTCGGAAACAGACTGCGGCAGAAGCCCCAAGCCGTGTAGACATAAACAAGGTTGAAATAGACAATTCCGACACAAGCAATACTGATATAAGCAATCATGATATTGCCATCGTAGGTATGTCATTTCGTTTTCCTAATGATATAAGCACCCAAGATGCATTTTGGGAATTGTTGCGTAAAGGTGAAACAGCCATTGGCGACCTACCTGAAGGTCGCTGGCCCGCGTCGATAAATCGTCAAGAATTGAAGCCGTATCTACTTAAAGGTGGGTACTTATCCCGTATTGACGAATTCGATGCAGAATTTTTCCGGATCTCGCCAAAAGAAGCCGAATTAATGGATCCCCAGCAGCGGATGTTGTTGGAGTTGAGCTGGCGCACAATGGAAGATGCGGGTTATGCTCCGTCGGGATTTAAAGGGAGTAATACCGGTGTTTATATTGGCGCTTGTCATTTTGACTATCGCGAATTAATGGATCAATACAATGTCCAGAAAGAAGCCTATATTTCCACTGGCACCAATGCCTCAATACTTGCAAACCGCCTGTCATTTTTCTACGATCTCTCAGGCCCAAGCATGTTGCTGGATACCGCCTGTTCCAGCGCCCTCGTCGCACTGCACACCGCTGTAGATAATTTACGACGAGGTGAGTGTGAGCAAGCCCTAGTTGGCGGCGTTAATTTATTGTGTTCACCCAATAATTCGTTTATTTACGATCGTGCCGGTATTTTGTCGAAAACCGGAGAATGCCGCACCTTTGATGCTAAAGCCAATGGTTATGTGCGAGGCGAAGGTGGTGGCGTATTACTACTCAAACCTTTAGTGAAAGCTCTTAGTGATAAAGATAAAATATATGCTGTAATTAAAGGTTCTGCCGTTAATCATGGCGGCCAGTCCTCATCACTAACGGCACCGAACCCCAAGGCTCAAGCAGACCTGATTAAGCGCGCTTTAGCGGATGCTAATGTGACATCTGAATCCATTGGTTATGTTGAAGCCCATGGTACTGGCACAGCCCTAGGGGATCCTGTTGAAGTGGCTGGGTTAAAGCGTGAATTTAAGGTACAAGCCAAAGGGCTTTCTTCTAAAATAGACGAGGACAGACGCTGTGGTTTAGGCTCGGTTAAATCGAGTATCGGCCACTTAGAAGGCGCTGCCGGTATCGCTGGCATTATCAAACTTGTTTTAAGTTTACAAAATAAGTCTATTCCTAAAACTGCAAATTTTGACACTCTTAATCCTGAAATTTGCCTCGAAAATACGCCATTTTATATTAGCGAAAAAACCGCCGATTGGAAGATACGATACGATAGTAATAACCAAGCCTTACCGCGCAGAGGGTCCGTGAGTGCGTTTGGTTTTGGTGGCGCCAACGCCCATATTATTCTCGAAGAATATGCTACTAACGAGAATGGCCCCACCTCTTCGACAATCAATAGCTCTTCGACAAACAACGGTCTTGTTTCAAATAACAGTCTTGTGTCAAATAATACTGCTGAGCTTATTTTATTGTCAGCCTTGACTGAAGAAAGCTTGCATAAAAGTGTGAAAGCTTTAAGGGCTTATCTAAATAGCGAGAATGTCGTAGATTTCCCAGAAAGCCTTAAAAGTATCGCCTACACCTTGCATGCAGGCAGAGACGCCATGGATGTCAGGTTGGCGTTCTGCGCGAGTGACCTTGGTGAGCTCAAGCGAAAACTTGAGGTGGTGGCAGGTATTGATAGCGATAAAATGATGAATATGGATGTTTCCGAACAAGGAATTTTCTATAGCCATAACCTCGCTTCTCTAAGTATTAAAAAGATGATGAATGTTGACTCTGCAAGTGTCTTGCTTGAGTCCGCCTTAATTAGTCACGATAAAAAACAACTCGCTCAACTATGGGTGGTCGGGCAT
Organism: Alteromonadaceae bacterium; assembly: GCA_002746115.1. GTDB lineage: Bacteria > Pseudomonadota > Gammaproteobacteria > Pseudomonadales > Cellvibrionaceae. The sequence continues at coordinate 28,825 of NVXL01000034.1, read as the reverse complement.
GATTTTTCATGGCAGGGCTCATCGTGCAAAAAATTATCGCTGCCTACTTACTGCTTTGCAAAAGATCGATTTTGGCTGGTGGATAATACTGAGGCGCAAACACATAAAGGGCGGGCGCTCGAAAACGCTAAAAATTCTGTCGTACCCGAGCAAGATAGCCGCATGACAGGCTTGGGCTCTCTTGGTCTCGAAAGAAGAAAAACAGAAGATCGTAATACCGCATTATATGGCGTAGAGTTGAGTGGCCAGGAGTACTTTTTAAAAGACCATCAAATTAATGGGCAAACAATCATCCCTGGTGTCGTCTACCTTGAATTTGTACGAGCCTGCACCAAAGACGCGACAACAAGATCACCTGTGTGCATAAAAGACGTACGCTGGAAGGCGCCATATGTAGTAGATCCCGCTAGCGCTTTGAACGAAGAGCGAACGCTCAGTATCAGTCTGAAAGCAGGAAAACAGTATCTTCGCTATGACGTCAGCTCCACAGGGGAAGGCATAGATACAGTGAGCCACAGTGAAGGGAAGTTATTTTTTAGCGCCGCAGAAAATAAGCCTTCAAGTAAAATCGTTGATATCCAAAAAATACTGGAAAGCGTTTCGAAAGCGTTTGACGTTGATAGTTTCTATGAGCTACTGCGTTCGTTTGGTGTCGAGCATGGGCCGAGCATGAGGGGCGTAAACTCCATAATGGAGCTTGCGAATGGACACTTGTTTTATAAGGTCAAGGCGCCTTCAGTGGAAGCTTCTAATGTGGAAATCCAGAGCAATGGAGGCGGGTTAATACCGGGGATTAACCCCTGTGTTCTTGACGCCGCACTACAGGGAGCTGAATTTCATGCCCTATCTGGCGCAAAATACGGAAGTTCGCATGGCCATAATGCTTTTTATCCCTTTCTTATCGAAGAGATGCTTTTATATCAAGACCTTCCTTCCGAGGTTTATGTTCTCTGTGAGCCTGTAAAGCAGACATCTAATTCAAAAACTTATAACCTATCGTTACTCGATCCTAATGGCCTAGTCTTAGTCGAAATAAAGTCGTTAACACTGCTTAAGCACGGAGAAACATTAAGCGTCGATACCGGCAATAATGATGTTAGCTATCTTGAGAAGACATGGCTTGAAATGCCTGTTGATGCAGATAGAGAATATGGAGCATATGCGTCTTCTGGATTGGTCTCCTCACCTGCGCCTCTCTCCTCGTCTAAGGTTATGGTGTTAACCATTGGCAAGATGGACGAGGTCGTACAAGCCCTGAAAAACACTGTTCAAGTTTCCGTTGCACACATCAAGGATATAGACGAATCTAACGTGAGTTACATGTCCATACCCGTGGACCATGATGGGGGATTGATTGCTAATGTTAAATCGATTTACAAATCTGTATTTGATTTAATTTTTACTGAAATGCGTGATAAAGGCGCTTATAGCGGTAAGGTTAAAATCGTTGTGCTCGCTAATCAGGAAGACCGACACATTGTGAGCGCTCTTGTCGGACTCTTTAATGTTAGCGAGAACGAAAACCCCAATTTTGTTGGCAAGGTGATCTATAGCCAAACGCCCAGCCTACAAAACGCTCAGGCGTATACAGACGCCTACGTAGCGGAAATATTCTCTGACGAGCCATCAAGGGAAGTCGCGTTTTCTGTCAGCGAGGGTAATTCAAGCGTTGACCGTAAAATTGCATGTATTAAGCCTGTTTTGGATTTAGCGCCTAATCCCAATATGCAGCTGGGTCTTGCTGCCGATAGCCTTGTTGTCGATAAGCTAGCAGAAAGCCTTTCGCCTATTTGTGAAAAAGGTGTTTACTGGTTAACGGGTGGCTGTGGTGGCATTGGTTTACATATTGCTAAATATATCGGTTTATTCGCTGAAACAAAGGTTATTCTTAGCGGGCGGCGTCCGCGATGTGCACGTATCGATGCAACTTTAGAGCAGTTAAGAGGCGATGGCGTTCGTGTCGATTACCTGCAATGCGATTTGAGTGTTCGCTCGTCTGTTGATGCCACGCTTGAGAAAATTAAGGAATTGTATGGCGCCCTTCATGGTGTGATTCACTGTGCGGGTGTGATTAGGGATGCCTTGATTGTCAATAAAACCCAAGACGAAATCGACGAGGTTTTTAGCGGGAAAGTTGAGGGCCTAGTTAATATTGATGAAGCGACACGCGACGAGTCATTGGATTTTATTGTCGCTTTTTCTTCCTTGTCCGCTTGGGTTGGCGTTGCAGGTCAGTCTGACTACGCCAGTGCCAATTGTTTTATGGACAGCTACATGGAATATCGAGCCGGCCTAGTGAAATCTGAGCTGCGCTCGGGGCACTCTATTTCAATTCTTTGGCCTTTTTGGTTAGATGGCGGGATGAAAATTTCCGCACGAGACGAAGCCGGACTAAGACAACGGTATGGGATACCCGCTATTGATGCTCATCATGGGCTATTAGCGTTTGAATCTATCGTCGGCTCAAAGCACAACAATATTGCGGTTACCATGGACGCACTTATTAAGAGCCCGGGCATGGCTTATGCGGACGCCCTTGAACGTGGGTTAAAGACTCAACAGACGCAAGACAGGGGCAATAACGAGAGCCCGAACAGTCCGCAATTGTTGTCTGGAGACTTACTTTCCGAAAAAGAGTTTTCCGAAAAAGAGCTTTATTCAAAAACAAGTGAATTTCTTAAAGTGTTCCTGTCTGAGACTTTAAAATCAGACCCTAAAAAGATGAAAGATACCACGCCTTTCGAGCGTTTTGGTATTGACTCGATCATGATTATGGAATTGACTGATCTGCTCCAAAAGAAATTCGGTACCCTGCCTAAAACCCTGTTTTTCGAGTATGCCAATGTCCAAGAGTTAAGTGGGTATTTGATCGAAACCCATAAATATGCACTACTTAGTTTGTTTGCCGGGGGTTCTAATGCCTTACAAGCTAGCGGAGATCAGAGCAGTCTGAGTGCTTCAGTTTTTAATGATTCGATGACGGCGAAGGCCAACACAGAAGCTAACACGGAAAGCGGCGAAGATGCTGTTGGTGCTAGAGATGAGGCCTCAGATTATGAATTGCCATCAATTATTGATTTCGATGATCAAGCCAAGCAGTTAATTAATAATATTGAGGTTCAACAGGAAAATACACCTAGCTTGTCCAATGAAACACCTTTAAATGACCATCGCGCTGAAATTAAAGAAAGCGAAGAAGGGATTGCGATCATTGGCCTAAGTGGTAGATACCCGAAAGCCGCTGATATTGAAGTATTTTGGGAGAATTTAAAAGCGGGAAGAGATTGCATCACCGCTGTCCCTGAGGAGCGCTGGGATCATAAGGAATTCTTTGATCCTGATAAAGACAAGCCCGGTAAAGCTTATTTGAATGCCGGTGGATTTATCGATGATGTTGATAAATTCGATTCCCTTTATTTTAATATTTCTCCTCGTGAAGCGGAACTTATGGATCCGCAGGAACGCTTGTTCCTTGAGACGGTTTGGTCGACCATCGAAGATGCCGGTTATACTCGGGAAACCCTGCATGCGGCTGCTCAGTCGGGTTTAGGGGCTAATATCTCAGGGGCTAATATTTCTGGGAATGTCGGCGTGTACGTTGGTGTCATGTATGAAGAGTACCAACTCTATGGGGCAGAGGAGACTTTAAAGGGCAACCCGCGAGCGGTCTTCGGTAACCCCTCTAGTGTGGCTAACAGAGTATCTTATTATTGTAATTTTAATGGTCCAAGCATGGCCATTGATACTATGTGCTCATCGTCCCTGTCTGCCTTACATCTTGCCTGTGAAAGCCTGCACCGTAGCGAATGCCAAATGGCAATTGCCGGTGGTGTTAATATTAGTATTCATCCGAATAAATATTTACTTTTGAGTCAGGGTAAATTTGCGTCATCCTTAGGTCGGTGCGGAAGCTTTGGTGAAGGTGGCGACGGTTATGTACCTGGCGAGGGCGTTGGCGCCGTTTTACTTAAACCCTTGAGCCGTGCGGTTAAAGATGGCGACACGATATATGCTGTTATTAAAGGCACAGCCGTTAATCACGGTGGTAAAACTCATGGCTATACCGTGCCAAATCCAAAAGCACAGACGGCTGTTATTGCCCAAGCTATTAGCAAATCCGGAGTCAATGCGGAAGATATCAATTATATTGAAGCCCATGGCACGGGCACCAGCTTGGGCGACCCTATTGAGATCAGCGGACTTTCCAATGCCTTTAAGCCTTTCACTCAGAAGAAACAGTTTTGCGCGATCGGTTCTTCAAAATCGAATATTGGGCATTGTGAGTCTGCAGCCGGTATTGCGGCATTAACAAAGGTTCTCTTACAGCTTAAATATAAGAAACTCGTTCCTTCTATTCATTCGACTCCGTTAAACCCAAATATTGATTTTCCATCGACCCCTTTTGTGGTTCAGCGGCACTACGAAAATTGGAATGCTGTTGAACGAGACGGAAGAACCTTACCTCGTACGGCTGGGATCAGCTCCTTTGGCGCTGGTGGTTCTAACGCTCATGTCATTATTCAGGAATATACTGCGCCTGCGCTAGAGGCAAATACAGCGGCAGCTAACACAGAATCTAGGAGCGGCAATAACTCTGCCGAGGCTTTTCCGATAGTGGTTTCGGCTAGGGATATCGCTAGCCTGACGCGTTACGTTTCGAATGTTAAAGATTTTATTGTTGCTTCGGCCTTTAAGCGTGCTAGCGCAAATTTATCGCCTATTAATATTGAGGATATAAGCTATACACTATTAGTTGGACGCGAGCCGAGTCGTTCAAGAGTCGTATTTTTTGCCTTCGACTTAGAAAGCTTGATTGTTCAGCTAGATCAGTTTGTTCGTAGCCCAATAGAGAATGTAATTTATCCTCACACGGCAGACCTGCCAGGGGAGTTGAGTCCAATTTTCTTAGCGGCTAGTGATTGGTCAAAAAATACCATTGAAAATTGGCCTGCTAAGTTAATAAATGAATTATATGGAACAACAGGAAAGCGATTAAACTTACCAACTTATCCATTTGAAAAGGTTCGACACTGGATTACACCATCGCCACGTGTTAGTGGTCCCTTGGTAAGTGCGAGTGAAGAATCTGTGAATAGGCTGAATGTTGGACTTGCGAGCCAGAGCAAGGTTGTTGAACGTCAGCACCCGCTGGTTCACAAAAATGTTTCTACCTTTAATGAGCAGAAATTCCTGTCGACATTCTCGCCTGACGAGCACTTTTTTAAGGCGCATGTTATCCACGGGCAAGGGATTTTAGCTGGTACAACGTATTTGGAGATGGCTTTTGCAGCAAGTCAGTATTCATCGAAGGGCGAGAACTCAGCTCTAAATAGCGTATCAATCGCAAAAGATATCGTCTTTTTCAATACCTTTACTAGCGAAAACGCGAAGGACGATGATGTACATATAGTGTTGGGTCAGCAAAACCCTGAGAGCGAGTGGGGGCAGGTTGAATGCAGCATATTCTCCTCAAATCGCCTTGGAGACAATAGCTATGGTGATAGTGACAGTCGGGTTCATTCCACGGCAAGTATCTTGACGCAAGCGCTACCGCAAGCGGTTGAGGATTTAGATGTAGCGCGTATTCGTCAAGCGTGTAATCATGAGCTTTCCTCTTCTGAGGTCTATTCGATCTTTGATCAAAAAGGCTTTGTTTATGGCGATAGCTTTAAGGCCATTCAATCGGCCAGCTTTAATGACCATGAAGTCCTTGCGAAACTTTCAGCAAAGGCTGAGGCCGTTGACGATACATATACTGTTAATCCGTTTATTTTAGATGGCGCCTTCCAAAGTTTAATCACACTGATATTTAATCGTTCTACTGATCATAAGCTGTATGTGCCTTTCTCCATTGATTTACTTAGCATTTACGGGGCTTTACCTAAGAATGTTTTATCCTATGGAAAAATTCGGGGGGATATTTCTGAAGGTGCTAGTTTTATTGTGTTTGACATCGTACTGTGCGATGAGCAAGGACGAGTATATCTAAAAGCCGAAGGCGTCACTTGTAAGGCGCCACCGTCTAAACCTAGCAAGGCAAGTGGCTCATCTGCCTCCCTACGTTCTTCGTCTCCGGCCGTCCAGGCTTCATCCCGGAACGAAATTAGTCGCGATGATGTAAAGCTGTATATTCAGGACGAGCTTGCAGAAATGCTCGGTAATATTCTGAAAATGGATGCTTCACAGGTAAAATCATCGTCTGAATTTGAAGACTTTGGTGTTGATTCGGTTTCTCTGGCGGAGTATGCCAATAAAATCAATAAATCTTGGGGGCTTACGCTTAGCCCTTCGGTATTCTTTGATTATCATACCCTCGACGGTCTGGTAGATTTCTTTTTCGAAAACCATTTTGATAACTTTGAAGTCAAATATAAAGAAAAAGATAAAGAAAAAGATAACGAAAACCAGGGTAAAGAAACACTTAGCAGTGACGAGCCACAGCCACAGCCTAAGAACTTAATGGCGCAAGCAAGCAGTCAAAAAATCCCGGCGGTTTATACCGCCACTAATACACCTAATACACCTAATGCATCTAACACGCCCAATAAAACAGAGACCGGCTCAGATACATCAGCAGAGCAAATAGCGATTGTTGGATTATCAGGAAAAATGCCAGGGTCAACGGATCTAAACGATTTTTGGGCTAAGTTAAAATCCGGTCAGTCACTGGTCACGGAAGTACCTGAAGAGCGTTGGGACTGGCAGCACTATTTTGGCAATGCTATCGAAAATGCCGATAAAACCAACAGCCGATGGGGCGGGTTTATCCCAGATGTCGACAAATTTGATGCCGCATTTTTTAATATGTCAAAAGCGGAAGCCGATGTTATGGATCCCCAGCACCGCTTATTTTTACAATCTGCATGGGAATGTATAGAAGATGCAGGCTATGCTCCTTCATCTTTAAGCGGGAAAAAAGTTGGCGTTTTTGTGGGGGCTCAATTCCAAGAGTACCAAGGGCTAATGTTTAAGAATAGTCCGAATATGACCGCTCATATGGCAACGGGTAATGCGCACTCAGTATTACCTAACAGAGTTTCTTATTTACTTAATCTACGTGGGCCAAGCGAAGCCGTAGATACGGCCTGTTCCAGTTCGCTGGTTGCCATTCATCGCGCTATGCAATCGATTCGAAGTGGCGAGATAGAAAGTGCCATTGCCGGTGGTGTTAGTTTGGCCTTATCACCAGAGACTTACGTCCTAACAAGCCAGATGGGCGCCTATTCCCCAGATGGCAAATGCTACACCTTTGATAGCCGCGCGAACGGTTATGTTAAAGGCGAAGGCCTAGGCGCTGTCTATTTAAAGCCTCTAAGTAAAGCGCAGCAAGATGGTGATGCCATTTATGCTGTGATTCGTTCGTGCGCACTTAATCACGGCGGTAAAACTAAATCAATGACAGCACCGAGCCCAAATGCTCAGGCTGAGCTTTTAGTTGACGCTTATGAACAAGCCGGGGTTGACCCCAGAAGAGTGTCGTATATTGAAGCTCACGGCACGGGCACAGAGCTTGGTGACCCTATTGAGATTGACGGTTTAAAGCGAGCTTTTAACAAGTTATACACGGCTACCGCGTCTTCTAACTCTTCTCCTTTTAACCCAGGAGAGCAAAGCGGCTCTATTGGTCTTGGTGCAGTCAAAACCAATACGGGGCATTTAGAACCTGCCGCTGGTATGGCGGGGCTAATTAAAGTGCTCTTGGCGATGAAGTATAATTATTTACCGCCAAATGCCAATTTTGAACGTCAGAATCCGTATATTAAATTGGATGATTCGCCATTTTATTTGTTGGAAAATGGTCGCAAATGGACTAAACCCCTAGACAGTAATGGCCGTCCCTTGCCTAGAATTGCAGGCTTAAGTTCCTTTGGTTTTGGCGGTGTAAATGCCCACCTTGTGTTAGAGGATGCCCAGGAGAGCAATGCCCTGGAACAAGCTAGCACCTTATTGGATAAGCACCTTGTTGTCTTGTCGGCAAAGAACGAGCAGCGATTGTTGCACATGGTTTACCAACTGTTCTATTTTGTATCCAATGAGCCAGATGTAAACCTCTCCTCCTTAAGTTATACCTTGCAGCTCGGGCGGAACCAAATGAAGCATCGTCTGGTTTTGCTAGTATCCGATGTTGAAAATTTAAAACAGCTGTTGTCGGAGCAACTGTCAGGTATCAAGGCCAATAGCAGCGCCTTTTATGCTGATGTTCAAGGCAGCATGGAAAATAAAACAATAATTAACCCACTGCAAAGCAATGCGAACCAGTTAGCGCAGTTGTGGGTTTCCGGTAAGGCTGTGGATTGGGATCGTTTGTACACCAGTACCCCGCGACGCATGCACCTGCCAAGCTATCCATTTGAAAAAAATAGCCATTGGTTTAAAACACTACCGGCACTTTCAAAAAATACGCTTGACGCTTCAGGAGAAGAACCTTCAATTGGTGAATATTACCAGCAACTTTGGGTCGGTAAGCAGGAAGTTTCAAGGTCTAAACTTAGCTATCTACAACCCGAGTGGCAATTAGTAGATATAGAGCAGGCAATAAATTCTCCAAAAGCGGAACAGGGTTCCATTGCTTTAATCAGTAGGAACCCCGACTTGGCTGGAGCATTCCAAGCGTTATCTGGTAACGACATTAGCGTAATACAGCCCAGAGGGCTGGCTCTTAAAGGCAGTGTCGATTTTGAAAACGGAGATGAGCTTAAGACTTTTCTAAAAAATTACCAAAGTTCACAAGGAGCTGTTGGGGATTTTCTTGTAGATTTGGAAAGTTTTTGCGTGACTGATGGCGATACTTTGCCAGATTTACAAAGACTCTTAAAATCTATTGTTAATTTATCCCAGGCCTTGCTTTCCCTGCGTTTGACTAAACCGACAAATCTTGTATTTTTCTACGATAAACAAGCTTCAGTGCTCGAAACCAATGAGCGCAGCCAAATCCAGACTATGCTGCATGACTCTGTCCTGGGCTTTGTTAATACCTTGGTGCAGGAAGAGCATAACCTTAAAGCTAAATTGGTTCATTTTGTTAGTGGTGATAATTCGATTGAGATGCCTAACAACGCGGCTCTAGTGTTCCAAGAGCTAAGAGGGCTCCAAGAGCTAAATCAAGATGGCCTTTGCGTTAAGTATGAACATAGTCAGCGATGGGTTTTATCAGAAAAAACGATTGTCGATAATCAAAGCAAAGCCACTCCCGGCTCCCTACTGAAAGAAGGCGGCGTCTATCTCATTACAGGTGGTGCTGGTGGTTTGGGTTTAATATTTGCAAATGACCTTGTTAAAAAAATTAACAAAGTTAAATTGGTATTGACGGGACGGCGCTCACTTGACTCAGACGCGGCGGTTCAAGCAAAGCGAAATATCGAAGCGCTTCGTGCTTCTGGAGCCGAGGTGCTTTATGTTCAAGGCGATATTTCAATACACGCGGATGCTGAAAATATCATTGCGGCTACCAAGGCAAAGTTCAATAGCCTAAATGGTATTGTCCACTGCGCAGGTGTTTTGCAAGACCGTTTAATTCGGAATATTCAAATGCCGGATATCGAAGCGATAACTCGGCCAAAACTTGATGGTTTGTTACATTTAGATCGCGCAAGCCGGGACCTTGATTTAGATTTCTTCGTTCTTTGCTCATCGCTTGCAGCGCTTAAGGGTAATGTTGGTCAGAGTGTCTATGCCTATTCGAATTTATTTATGGACAGGTTTGCGGCGTTTAGAAATCAATTAGCGTCACAATCTAAGAGGAAAGGCCACACCATCTCTATAAATTGGCCACTATGGAAAGAGGGGGGGATGCAGGTTGATGAGCAAACTTTATCTGCTCTCGCTGAGCGAATGGGGATCACGCCATTAACGACAGATCAAGGACTGGAAGCTTTCTACTTCGCTTTAGCGCAATGTGCCAGTAGCGGCGTCACCAGCTTTTACCCTGTGGTAGATTCAGGTGTCGACTTAAATGTTGCTTCGCCAAGGGCTGCACCAGTACTTACAGAAACACAAGCAAGTCTCCATGCGGATGTGAGACCTGAGCCTTCGACGAGTAAGCAACAGTTTTTAGACGGCGCTGAAGAAAAAGAGATACTTTGCAAGATCCTAGCGGAGCTCTTTGAGGAAACCTTAGAGGCTCGCTTGGAGCTTGACGCAAACTTTGAAGAATCCGGTGTTGATTCATTTCACTCTATAAAGCTATTAGCCAAACTAGAATCACAAATAGGCCCGCTTCGTAAAACCTTATTGTTTGAATTCTACACCTTAAGCATGTTAGCGGATTATTTGTTGGCTAACCATAAAGCACAATTGCAGGCAACTTATGCCGATAGATTTTTGGCATCGCCCCTTAGTGATGAATTAGATGATAGTGATGGCTTGGATGGTAGTGGCGGCTTGGATGATAGTGATGCTAAGAACGGCGTATCTAAAGCCGTGGTTTCAATTGAGCAAACCCAGTCGTATTTAAAAGCCTTGTTCGAAAGCGCTTTAGACGAAAGCTTGGAACTGGATAAGCCTTTTGAAGAAGCAGGTATAGACTCTTTTATTACCATCAAAATGGTCCGCACCCTAGAAGATGTTTTTGGTTCACTCAATAACACCTTGCTGTTTGAGCATTTTACCCTTGAAAAGTTGGCCTTATTTTTCTACCAAAATAAATTGCAGGTACTAGAGAGCATCCTAGGGACAAATACTGACACCCTGCCTGATTTAGTGGGAGATAGTGAGCAAGCGGGTTCCAGTACGACTATTAGTAGCGAGGCAGGTGAGGAAACGTCTACATATAAGGCTTTGGTTCTATCTAAGTCTAAGTTGCAAGAGGACACTGAGCTTGCGGCTCATGCTGTAGCCTTGTTCCAAAGCTATGCTGGAGAGGGCGCAGTTGCCCGATCAACACCCTTTGTTGCGCCTTTGTATTTTTGGGGTAGCAAGAGAAGCGCTTATTTCAGGATAAACAAGCGAGATGGGGTTGTTTTACTTTGGGCCTATGTTGGAAGTGAGGAAGACTATATTCCTTTGGTGGACGAGTTAAGGCAATACTGTGAAGAGCATCAATTGGCATTGAATATTTTGTCTACAACACGCTTAGATGATGTGCTCGGAAGTCGTTTCTACGCTACGCCAATCGGTGCTAACCAGAGAGTGGAAGATATTTCCAACTACGAGATCACGGGTAAAAAAATGCGTAAACTGAGATACGCATACAATAAATTTGTTAATGAAAATGATGCAGCAAAGACGCTTGAATACCAGCTAAAAGAGAGCGTGGAAACAAATCAAACGATTGTCTCCATGGCCTTAGCTTGGTGTGATATCAAGTCTCAGGTTAACCCGTCGGTACACGCTTTTATTCGTGATATTGAAAACCAGGTACAAGAAAGTCACCAGCGAATCTTCCTGAGCTATGCGAATGATAAGTTAGCGAATGTCATATTGATTAGTAAAATGAACAATGGCTACCTCATGGACATGGAGTTTTACGGTAAAGACTCCCCCTTTGGTAATCTTGAGTTTTCCATAATTAATATTATTAAAACGCTTTCGGCTGAAGGCGGAAATATCTTTAGCTTAGGCGGCACTTTCGGCCCAGAAATTGAGGTATCCCCCAATGCATCTGTGGAAGATAAAAAGGTCCTTGATCAACATCGAAGCCATGATGACTTCGGTAAGGGAAACCTTCAGTTTAAGAATAAATTCCGGACCCAAAACGAAACGGTATATCTCTGTAAGCCTGTTGGCACGAATGGCTCCTTAGATCGCAGTTATGTGAACGAAATTTTGATGATGATGGCTGACCCCGATCCTGATCCCGATTCTGATCCTGATCCTAAAGGGGGTAAGGGCGCTCGTAATGAGGAGCCTTCAGCTCAATCCCATGTTTTATTAAGTAAGGCATCAAGTGCTGCATCAAATGCTGTCTCAAGTGCGACTCTAGCTCAGAAAAGAGATAAAATACTCATTGATAACCACTTTAATTTGGTCAATGTTGCTTCTGAACAAATTGAATATGACCTTAATACTGACTCGTGGGCTCAATTGCAAACCGGCTATGTTAAAGAGCGGGTCGAGTCCTTGAGGAGTGAAAAACCTAGAGGCGAAAAAACCCTTGAGCAACATTTAGGTTCAATTTTCGGTTTCGACTATGTATTGCCCTTTAAATCAGGGCGTGATGCCGAAGCCGCTTTTTGGCAGGGTTTATCTGCGCATCGTGCAAATCAAGCTAGCGCAGATGTTCCGTCGGCAGTTATACAAAACCTGTTATTTCCAACCCAGATTATCAATCAAATTGGTGTTGGTTACGATCCGGTCGAGCTGGTTCATCAAGGGGTGATTACACTTGCAGACACGGCGCTTTTCCGTGGTGGTTTAAACTTGGAGTTGGTAGAAGAATATTTAAACTCAAAGGTCCCTGCCTGCCAGGTGCTTTGCTTGGAATTATGCAGCAACGCCGCTGGTGGTTATCCCGTGAGCATAGCGCACTTGGAGGCGCTCAAGAAGCTATGCCGTCACTATGGCGTTTCCTTGATGCTCGATGTGACTCGAATTTTAGATAATGCGTATTTTATCAAGCAACATGAAACCGGCTTTGCGGATAAAAACGTTTGGCAAATTACTCAGCAGATTTGTGAGTACGCAGATATCCTTACCGGAAGCTTATGTAAAAACTTCGGTGTTAACGTTGGCGGGTTTGTTGCTGTAAGAGATAGTGAGCTTTACCAAAGCATTGAAAACCGTATTGCCAAGCATGAAGCGGATGCGAAAGCGATGCCTGCTACGGATAAGTCAGCGCCTAAGTGCTTGACGCAAGACGATGGCAATATGATCGTCGTGGCCTTAAACGATAAGGTCTTAATTGAGTCGGGTATTGTTGGCCGCTCAGAAGCTTGCCATAAGCTTTGGTCTGCGCTCGAAGTTGCTGGTGCTCCTGTTGTTGGTCCCGCTGCGGCACACTGTGTTTTAGTGGATGTCTCAAAGATCCCGAGTTTTAGCCGTCACCAAAATAGCCTAGTCTCTTTTATTGCTTGGCTTTACCAAGCAACCGGAGTCCGCTGTGGTATTCATAATGCGGGTATGCAAAAAGGGACGCCACTTAATAATCTCGTTAGGTTAGCCGTCCCGGTTGGTTTAAGCGCTACGGATATCAATGAAATAGCGGGACGTATTGCTAAGCTATTTTCTCAGGAAAAGCTTTCTCAGGAAAAGCTTTCTCAGGAAAAAGGTAGCTCCTTTGCTAGTGCTATCGTGTTGGAAAAAATACCGGGTACCCAGGCTGGGTTTGGAACAGCAGGCGCGAAGTTTCAGCTTGCGCGTAAGCAAACTGTAGCGGCACTTGCGGTAAAAACAGAAACGAGCACAGTAGTTAAAAGTACAGTAGCCAAAAGTACAGTCGTTAAAAGTGCAAGCGCCACCGAAAATGGGAGCCAGGCTCCGTCGGGCAGCGATGATGACACAGGTGACCTTGCGGTTATCGGCATTGCAGGCCGATATCCAAAAGCGAAAAACACCCAGGAGTTCTGGGATAATTTAAAAACCGGCGCGGACTGTATTAGTTTATTGCCGGACAGTCGTTTAAAATTACTCAACGGGCAGTCTCGATTAGGAGCACAAGGCGAAAACATCGCTGGTGGTTTTATCGACGGTGTGGAAAATTTCGACGCGGGTTTTTTCAATATTCTAGAAAATGATGCTTCCTCGATAGATCCCCAAGAGCGTTTGTTTATGCAGGTTGCTTGGCATGCACTTGAAGATGCCGGTTATTACCCTGAATCATTAATCGACACCTTAGGCTCCTCAGCTATTGGCGTTTACGTTGGTGTGGTGTGGAGCCAATACCATATGTTAGACGAAGTACACACAGACGGTTTGGAGGTTGAGGGTAGGTTAGGGGTACAGCATTCCACACAGTTCGGTGTGTCAAATCGCGTGTCTTATACGATGGGGTTCACAGGTCCAAGTTTAACTTTAAACTCTGCATGTTCATCAAGTTTAAGCGCCTTGCAAATGGCATACGATAATATTCGCCAGGGGGCTTGTCGTGCGGCCATTGTTGGTGGCGCTAATCTCGATTTACATTTGAGTAAACAGCTATCTTTGTTAAAGTCCAATCGCATTTCGGCATCGAGAAAGTGTAAAAGTTTTGGTAGCGGTGCGGATGGCTACGTAACAGGGGAGGGCATCGGCGCGATTTTAGTTAAGCCTTTACAGCAAGCCGTAAAAGACAAGGACTCGATTTACGGTGTGATTAAAGGTGTTGCAACGAATCACAGTGGTCGCTCTAGTGGATATAACGTGCCTAACCCAGAGGGTCAAAAAGCGGTTATTGATAGCGCCTACGAGAGAAGGGGTATCGACAAAGCCAGCATCAGTTACATTGAAGCTCATGGAACAGGTACTGAGTTTGGCGACGCGATTGAATTTTTAGGTATTAATAACGCTTTTGGTACCGATATTAAGACGGTAAATAAACCTGGAGAGAGTGGCCAGTCGATTGCCATCGGTTCTGTTAAAAGTAATATTGGCCATCTGGAAGCGGCGGCAGGTATTGCCTCGTTAACAAAAGTCTTATTGCAACTAAAGCATAAAACGCTAGTGCCTAGCTTACATGCGGATGAAGTTAACCCTCACATGGATATTGATAATTCCAAGCTCCATGTGCAAACAGCACTGTCGTCATGGGAGCCCTTAGCGCAGGGCGAGCCTTTGAGAGCGGGTGTGAATGCTTTTGGTGACGGTGGTACGAATGTTCATGTGATTATCGAGGAATATTTACAAGACGATAATTCGCAGCAATCGGAGAAGCTTGGAAAAGCTAAGAGCGATGAGGGATATTATTTATTCCCATTTTCTGCAAAAAGTAGCGAAGCACTGCATCGTCAAATCGCGAGTTTTGATAAATTTTTACAAAGTACCGAAGCGGGCTATTCCTTAGGCGAGATGGCTTATACTTTACAGATTGGGCGTAAGCCGTTTAACGAAAGATTTGCCTGTGTGGCCGACAGTGTCGAGTCGTTAAGGGCTACCTTATCTGCATTCGGCAATTCACCTAGTGCAGCTAAGGCTCCAAATTCCCAAGAGGGAAGGGCTAAAGACTATAGCCGCTACGTGTCTAGCTTTAGTTCTGAGCAAGTATTCAAAAAGCAACTATTACAGGCAATAGAAAATCGAGCTTATCCAGAGTTAACAAAAGCTTGGGTGAATGGCGCCATTATTGATTGGCCTGCTTTATACCGAGATGGCGAAAATTATAGACGTGTTTGTTTGCCCGGTTATACATTCGATGAGTCGAAATATTGGGTTCAACAAACAGAAACAGATCTGGTTCGCGAAAGTGAAAGCAAAGGCAAAAATTCTGACATCAAAGAAACCTTGGAAGCTAAAGAAAGGTTGGATGGCCAAGATACGGCAGTATTAGGTGCGGATCTGATTTTGCCATCGATAACGAATGAGTCTTTGGAAGCATCTGTAGAAGCCATTTGGCGTGCCGTCTTAAGCCAAGAAAAAGCAATTGACTTAGGTGAGCAGTTCTTTGACCTTGGTGGTGACTCGATCAAAATGGCTCAGGTTATCGCCTTGGTAAATAAACAGTTGAACTACGATCTACCGCCAACAACTTTATTTTTCCATCCCACAATAGCCTTACTGTGTCAGTTCATTCGAACTCAAGCGCTTGTAAGCAAGGCGGATCAAGATGGTGGTATTCCGATTGCGCGAGGTGCGAAACAGGTTCCATTATCACCCTCACAGAAAGGTATGTGGCTATTCGATCAAATGAATGGCGAAAGTGATACATACAATATTTCTATTGCGATTAAACTGCAGGGGGATTTGCAGGTTGAAGCCTTAAGGAGAAGCTTTGAAAAACTCGTATCGAAGCATGATGTTTTCCGTACTTATTTTGTATTAGAGGGTGAAAGCCCTGAGCAAAAAGTTCAAAATACCACGGCTTTGGATTTTGTTGTGCAAACCTTAGCTAATCAGCACATTGATGACTATGTTCAGGATCACAAAAAGCATGTGTTTGATCTTGAAAAAGCCCCTTTGATCAGTGTCCGGCTGTTTAAGCAAGGTGAGGCTAGTTATACCCTATCTATTAATATTCACCATATTATCTTTGATGGATGGTCAATTGGCATATTGTTAAAAGAGCTAAGCGGGCTTTACAGTTTTTACTGTAAAAATGAATCCGCTGCCAACGAGGGTATAGTCCAAGAATCTGAAATTCAATTCCAGGATTACATTCGATGGATTAACCAGCCACAGAACATTGACAGTAAAAACACCGACGAGATGCTGGATTACTGGGAGTCCACGCTAAAAGGGGCGACTTATGAACTTAGCCTGCCGGCCTTAGGGGAGCTAGCAACAAATAGCCCACTTGAAGATGCTTATACGCTTCGCTCATCGGAAAGCGTTGGTATTTTATCAGCCGTAATTCCCAATGACGAACTAGAAATAATAAAAAGATTCTCACAAGAACAGCATGTCACCCTATTTACGACGCTGTTTTCGAGTTTGAGTTTAATGCTTTCTGATACTTGCGATGAGAACGATTTTACGATCGGTAGCGTTGTCGCAGGGCGTAATCATGCTGATACAGAATCGATGTTGGGCTGCTTCGTTAATTTTATAGCCCTTCGTGCACAAGTAACGGCGGGTGAAGGCCTTGGTGAATTTTTACAGCGTCAGCATGGGATTGTCGTTAATGGCTTAAAATACCAGGATTGCCCATTTGATGCCGTGGTGAAGCGCATCAACCCAGAAACTCGCAACAACCGTAGTCCTCTTTATAACGTTTCATTACGCTTACAAAACATACAAATTGAAGGCGCATCATTTGAGGGAATTCAATCGGAAGAACCCCTTGTTGAAATGGGAGGTGCACAGCTTGATTTGATGTTTGAGGCTGTTGAGGGGGCAGAGGGCCTCACAATGTTACTGACTTTTGATAAGGCCTTATATAGTGCCTCAACGGCTAAGCAATTGTTACATCGTTACCTTGGTCTTCTGACTGCGATGGTTAATGTCGATTCAGCTTCTCCTATTGACAAGCTATTTTTTGAAAATTTAGGTATTAAAAATCTGCTTGTTGAAAATGCACTTGCTGAAAATCTACATACCGAAGACGATGCTGGGCTGAAAGCCACGATACCTTTTGTTGTGTCTTCCACCTTTACAGCTGAGCCCTTGGAAAAAGTCATTAATCACCTAGGGCGTGAGCTTGATTGGGATCTGGATGTATTGATTACCCCCCTTAATCAGGTTTTCCAACAGCTCCTCAACCCTCAAAGTGAGTTGAGGAGAAATACCTCGGGTATTAACCTGATTTTAATTCGATTAGAAGATTGGTTGGGAAGTATTGAAGAAGATGGTTTGGGACATTCCCTAGAAGAACCCATCGCCCAATTCTTAGACAGTCTAGGGACGGTCGTCACCGAAACAGCAGCAACGTTTATTGTACAAATCTGTCCTTCTTCCGCAAAACAGCTAGCTTTGGCAGTCCTTGTGCGGGGGCTTGAGGAAAAACTACTGGCGCTGGCAGCGTCACAGCCACAGCTTTCAATTATTAGTTCGCATATATTGGAAAGCTATTACCCTGCCAAGCACGAGGAGAATAACACCGGCATCGAATACCATGATGCCTATGCAGACGAGCAGGCTAGTATTCCTTACAGCGCAGAAGGTTACACCGCATTGGGCATTATGGCTGTGCGAGCCATGCACGGGGTTTACCGGAGACAATATAAGGTTATTGTTTTAGATTGTGATAATACCTTGTGGCGAGGTGTCTGTGGAGAGCTAGGTCCCAAAGGCATTGAAATCGACAAGCACTATCAGCGTTTCCAAGAAGCCTTGCTTGAAAAGAAAAACCAGGGTTTGCTACTGTGTTTGAACAGCAAAAATAATGAGGAAGATGTTGCCGCTGTTTTCGAAAGCAATAAAGATATGGTGTTAAGTTCGGACGATATTATTACGCGGCGGGTTAATTGGGGTAGCAAAGCCGAAAATATCCGCTCAATTGCGGCGGAATTAAACCTAGGGTTGGATAGCTTTATCTTCTTTGATGATGACCCTGTGCAATGTGCCGAAGTGAGGGCAGGCTGCCCCGAAGTTGATGTGGTTTTATTTCCGAAGCAAGGCCATGATAGTTTTGTGGCGAGTTCTTGGTTCTTTGATGATCTATTCGAGCAAAAAAACGACGCTATTGATCGAACTCAGTTATATAGGGGAAATCAGCAGCGGAGCAAGTTAGAGGCGTCTTCTGTTTCAATGGAAGCCTTTTTAGATAGCCTAAATATCCAAGTTGAAATTGAGACTTTGTCTGAGCAGCATCTGGATCGCGCATCGGAGCTTTGCCAAAGAACCAACCAGTTTAACTGTAACGCTGTACGTTATAAAAAGCCGGAACTGGAAGCGGCAATACTAAAAGGCGAGGTGAGTGGCATTATAGCCAGTGTTAAAGATCGCTTTGGTGATTATGGTTATGTGGGCTTGTGTTTATTTAAGCCCTGTAGCGAGCTACTTGAAGTGAGCACGTTCTTGCTAAGTTGTCGGGCTATGGGGCGTGGCATTGAGCATAAGATGGTGGCAGAATTGGGGCGTATTGCAAAGCAGGAACAGTGCTCTAATGTCTCTATTCAGTATCAAGCGACGGAAAAGAATTTACCGGCACGTATTTTCCTTGAATCACTGGGTTACGATCGGGAGAGCATGGCTTCGGGTTTAAACCTCCGGGCTGACGATGCTGAGGGCGCTCAGCTTGAATTAGGTGAACCCCTAGAGCAGCAAGAAGGAGAGGGGGCCGGCAGTGAAAACCCGAAAAATCAGAGAGAAATGATAAAATCTAGCCCTAGGCCTCTAACTTTTCATTATGATAGAATCGCCGAAAAATTACCCTCCGTTGCCCTAGTGGCGTCCATGATAGAGGGAGGGGAGATTGCCGTTAATAAACACACAAGCGCAGTGGCACCGCGCAATGAGCTTGAATCCTTCTTAGTATCGTTGTGGGCGGAGGTCTTGAAACTGGATCGTGTTGGTGTTGAAGATCATTTCTTTAAAATTGGTGGCGATTCCTTGGCGGCAGTGAAAATGGCCTCCAAAATTTACGCTGAATACCAAGTGAAGTTAAAAATTAAAGATGTTTTTGATAAACCGGTATTAGAGGATGTGGCTGTGTTATTAAGTAAGAAAATGGCGAACACTAAAGATAAAGAGCACGATCAAGCAGTAGACATGTTGAAATCGAGAGAAGTTGATTCGGATGATTTAACCGAACTGTAGATGCGAACTTGTTTTGATATTGATCGAAGCACTAATTTGAAGCACTAATTTGAAGTACTAATACGGTTGCCTTATGAGCTTAATAAAAATTGATAATTTAAAAAAACACTACAAAGTCCTTAATCGCAGGGAAGGGCTAGGTGGTGCATTCAAAGACCTTTTTTCTGGCAATTATCGAACGGTTAAAGCGGTTGATGACATTTCTCTGTCAATCGATAGTGGTGAAATGGTGGCCTTTTTGGGGCCTAATGGTGCGGGGAAGTCGACGGCTATTAAGATGATGGTGGGTGCCTTAAAGCCAACGTCTGGAGACATCATTGTTGACGGATTTGAGCCATTCAAGGATCGCAAAGACTATGTCCAGAATATCGGGGTTGTGCTCGGCCAGCGTCCTTTACTGTGGTGGGATATCCCGGTTATTGAGTCATTTAAAATTTTGAAGAAAATCTATCGCGTAAACGATGCAGATTATCAAAGGAATATTGACTTATATCATAGTATTACAAATTTGGATGGCATACTGAATATGCCGGTGAGAAATCTCTCCTTAGGTCAGCGATCCTTATGTAATATTCTTGCGGTTTTTTTGCATAATCCAAAAGTTATTTTCTTGGACGAACCTACCATCGGTTTGGATGTAGCAATCAAACTTAAGATGCGGGAGCTAATAAAAGCGCTGAACAAAACCTATAATACGACGGTTATTCTAACGTCCCATGACGTGGGTGATGTTGAAAGCCTTTGTGATCGTATTAGTTTGATTGATAAAGGGCATATCCTGTTTGATGACAGCATCGAAAATTTCCATAAATACTTTAATGACAAAAGAACCATAAGAGTTAAGGTCGATGCGGATTCTATTGACTCTAGCAGCGCTGGGGAGCAAGGCCTTTTAAGCTCCTATGCTAAGTCTTTGGAAAGTAAAATTAATCAAACGTTAAGGCTGGAGAACGGTGTGAAAACCAGTTTGAGCCCTGATGGTTGGTTGGATGTGTCTTTTAGTGAGGACGAAACCGACGTTATGTCGGTTTTAAATTGTATTATGGCCGAAGCTTCTGTATCGGATGTGAAACTAAATGATACCAATATGGAAGAACTCATGCGGCGTTCCTATGAGAGCTTTTCACCGAGCTAGTGGACTTGTGAAAATGGGTCAATATAAATTTATCGTTATTTAAATAAAAGTAAGAAGTAAATGAAATGCGCTATCTAGTGTTTATAAAGGCTGGTCTTTTAACCGTATTTATGTATCGAGCGTCGGCTATCTTTATGTCGTTGACTAACTTGCTATATATAGTGATTATTTTTTTCTTGTGGCGGGCTATTTATGATGGCAGTGACGGCCTGATAAAAGGGCTGAGTTTTGATCAAGCCTTTGTTTATCTAGCCCTAGCGTCTACGTTTGTAGCTATCTATGGTACGGGGACGGAATGGAAGGTTTCAAATACAATTATTAGCGGCGATATTATTAATGAGTTGATAAAGCCCATAGACTACCAAATGATGCTGTTTTTTTACTCTCTGTCCCAAGTGGTTTACTTGCTTTTTTGGGTCGGTACGCCGGTAATTCTATTAGTTAGCTTTGTCGGCGGCTTAGATGTCGTTGTTGTCGAGCGTCTGCCATTATTCCTAATGTCGCTGTGTTTTGCTTATGGTATTAGTTTTCATATCGATTACCTTATTGGGGTAACAGCATTTCAAACTCAATCCGTTTGGGGGTTTATAGCTGTCAAAGAAAGCTTGATCTTCGTTTTATCTGGCGCAGTTGTACCATTGGCATTCTTCCCTGAATCAGTCCAGTCGATACTAGCTTTTACTCCCTTTGCCTATATTTATAATACACCGTTAATTTTATTAACGGATGCCAGCGTTCCTTTCAGTCGTTGTCTCGAATATCTCGCCATTCAGGCTGCTTGGGTTTTTGGCCTGATTGCCGTGGCGCGTGGGTATTTTCATGTTTCTATTCAACGTTTAATGATAAACGGAGGTTAAGATGTTTGGGAAAATATTTAAATCAATGCATTATCACGTTTCCGTATATTTTGCCTTGGTCGCTCAGTACCTTAAATCTAGGCTTGTCTATCGCTTCGATTTTTTTATCAGCTCCTTGGGTTTTTTGGCGGGTAACGTAGTTGGCGTTCTGGCGCTTTGGGTTATTTTTCAAAACATTAATGAGCTTGTAGGTTGGACCTATGCCGAGCTTGTATTTATCTACGGATTTACATTGTTGGCGCTCACCCTTCCATTATTCTTGCTAAACGGTTTGTGGGATTTGGGGGGGAAACTACAGGACGGTAGCTTTATAAACTACTACTTTAAGCCTGTGAATATGCTTTTTTACATCATGTCAGAAAAGTTCGATGAGAAAGGTATCGTCTCTTTGGCATTTTCAGTTTTTCTCTTGGTTTATGCCTCAGCTGAATTGAATTTGGTTTGGGGTTTTAAAACCATAGCGACATTTCTAATTATGATCATAGGCGCCTCTCTTGTTTTTGCTTCAATGATTTTAACGGCTGCCAGTGTAGGGTTTTGGACGGTCAATCCGTCTTTCTGCATGATGTTTATTGCGCGAATTAAGTCTTATGCCCACTACCCAATCAACATATACAGTAATCCTTTAAAAATATTTTTCTCTTTTGTGCTACCTCTGGCCTATATTGCCTATTACCCCTGCATGGTTCTGTTGCGGCCGGGTGAAGCGACAATCGTGGCGTACATTTCGCCCCTGGTTGGTTTAGTCGCAGCGCTTGGCGCTTACCGCTTATGGACGCTGGGTGTGGCTTCGTTTAGTGGGACAGGATCTTAGCTTGGCTTGCATCCGCAGGTATGTGAGCTAATATTGACTATTTAAATATAATGTTATTGTGAATTTGTTCTCGCGGAGGGCTGTATGAAGTCTTATTTGTTTCCCGGTCAAGGGGCACAGAAAAAAGGGATGGGTGAAGGCCTGTTCGATGCGTTCCCTCAATTAGTTGAGGAGGCTGATGAGGTTCTTGGGTATTCGATTAGGTCATTGTGTCTTGATAATGAAGACGGCTTGCTGAATCAGACACGGTATACTCAGCCGGCGCTTTACGTTGTTAATGCGCTGTCTTACCAACAGCAAATC
Organism: Alteromonadaceae bacterium; assembly: GCA_002746115.1. Lineage (GTDB taxonomy): Bacteria > Pseudomonadota > Gammaproteobacteria > Pseudomonadales > Cellvibrionaceae. The sequence continues at coordinate 6,453 of NVXL01000034.1, read as the reverse complement.
GACCAAACCGGGATTCTACCCGATTTTGTCGCAGGTCATAGTCTTGGCGAGTACAACGCTTTGCAAGCCGCTGGTGCAATCAGTTTTGGGGGCGGTTTAAAGTTAGTAAAAAAACGTGGCGAGCTTATGAGTCAAGCCGGTAATGGCGCTATGGCAGCTATTTTAGGCATCCCAAGCGCCGCCGTTTCTGAGGGTTTGCTATCTCACGACTTAAATACCATTGATATAGCAAACTACAATTGCGCCACTCAAACGGTGATTTCGGGGCTACCGGAAGATCTTCAAAAAGCACGCTTAGTGTTTGACAGTGAGGATGCCATGTATGTGGCGATTAATACCAGCGGCGCCTTTCATTCCCGTTATATGGCACCGGCAAAAGCCGAGTTTGAAACCTACCTTCGTCAGTTCACCTTTTCGGAGCTGAACTTACCTGTGATATCTAATGTTTACGCCGAGCCCTATAAACAGGACACTATTGCACAGTATTTAGCCGAGCAAATTACCTCTCCAGTTAAGTGGGAGCAATCAATGTGTTATTTACTTGATCAAGGCGAGATGGCTTTTTTAGAATTAGGCATAGGCCACACACTGACCAAATTGATTAAGAAAATTCGTAAGAGTCATGCCCCCCAGAGCACTAGCTCAAGGCCTGCTATTGAAGCTTCTATGGAGAAAATAAACCATTGGAACAATACTTACACCGTTGGTGAAAAAGTTTTGGTGGACGGGTATGCCGGGGAGCTGGAAACATATACCGCAGCCATGATGCTGTTTGGTCGCAAGGCGGTTGTTTATCTGAAAGGCTATAGAGGTTATTTTGAGCTAAGTGATGTATGTGCGGTTTGTGAGGATTGATTGCGGATTTGATTTTTACCGTGTATTGGCCTTTCTGAGTGGGGTGGTTGTTGAGGTTTAAGTGTTACATTGCGATGGATCGCCGCAACCCCATGCATGACCTCCTTTCTCTATCTATTACCCCTTACCTCTTATTTCCTTTTTTAAATAAAATGCTGTATATTAATTCAGTGTTCTATTTTCAACCTTATACTATATGGATATGCGAGCCCTGCTAAACGATGAGCAAGCTAAACAACCCCCATGACAAGTTTATCCACTCCTACTTGCAATACGGCAACACCGCGCAGGAGTTCTTCAGGCATAACCTGCCCGTCAAGATTCGTGACGCACTCGACTTAAACACCCTCAAGTCAGAAAGCACCAGCTATGTAGATGAAACGCTTAAGCAAAGCTTCCAAGACTTCGTCTACAGCTGCAACGCCCAAGAGCACGATACCAAGCTCGTATTGCTAATGGAGCACCAGTCCACTGCCGAGCCCTTAATGAGCTTTCGAGTGTACTGTTACTTGTTTGGTATGCTTGCCCGCATCCAAAAAGAGACCGGCTGTAAAAAACTGCCCGCCGTCTATGCTTTAGTGTTTTATACCGGCGAGCGCACACCTTACCCTTACTCCATGAACCTAAACGATTGCTTTGATGAYCCCTTAGGCATCATGCAAGACTTCCTGCAAAACTCCGTCCCCCTCGTTGATATAAACCAACTTGATGATCAACAACTCAAACAGCAGCGCTGGATTGGCCCCGCAGCTTTGGCAATGAAACACATCCGTGACCCGGATATTGGTAATATATTGATTGAGTTACTGCAACTCGTCATCAGTACCACCAGCGACTTACGCTACGCCGACCAGCTTCACCAGCAGGCCAAAATGCTGTTAAACTACATGTTGAGCACCGGCAATGTGATTGATGTTGACGACTTTCTAAAGCAAACCCAAGAGCTACCACAACCACTGGGAGATGAGATTATGACTGCTGCTGAGAAACTTGAAGCACGAGGTGAAGCGCGAGGTGAAGTCCGAGGTAAAGCAGAGGAAAAGCGTGGTGTCGCAATGAATATGATAAAAGAAGGCTGCGAACCTCAGCTCATCGCCCGCGTCACCGGCTTGCAATTGGCTGCTATTCAGGCGCTTAAAGCAGAAGCTGGTAACGATTAAACTTTTGCCCCTTTTCAATTAGATACCGTATAAAAACAGGGTGGAAAATCACAGTCGCTCACACCCCATGCTCCCTGAGCTGTGCAGGGTAAATCTCAGCTCAGTACTCAAAACGACACGCTTAACAAGCAAAGCAATTATTACAGCCCCGTCTTTTATTGATATCATCCACATTAGCCAATAACGCCATTCACACTAGTAGGTGCTTAGTGGATTCATCCGCTCAGAGACTCACACAAAAATACATCGCCGCTCGCAAACAGCATCCTGCTTGGTTACTGCTCTCATCGACGCGCGCGCCACTTGTCTTAGCCTGTTTAAATTCCCTATTTGAATACGCCACCGATGGCATAGCAGAAGAAGATGCGCTTCAAGCGTTGTCCGAAATGCTCGCCGCTTACGCGAGCCAAGATGAATATAACATCGACCCCAATAATACCCGCTTACATGCGGGGCGCGAGCTGCGGGAATGGATCAAACGCGGCCTAGTGACTGAACGAGGGCAGCGAATATACGCCACCGATGCTTTGGCGACGGCAATACAGTTTATCGAATCGCTCGATAACCGTATCATGACCTCCACCGCCTCCCGCTTGTCCGTTGTTCAGCGTGAAATTGAAAATCTAGACCTCGGTTTAAACCCCAATCCAGACAGTCGAATTAATGCCATTCAAAACAAAATCAAACACCTAGAGCAGGAACTAGAAGACGTTAAGGCAGGTCTAGTCAGTGTACTGCCCGAGGAGCACGCCATTGAGCGTATTCGTGAAGTCTATAGCTTAGCGACAGGTTTGCGGGCGGATTTTCGACGGGTGGAAGATTCCTGGCGTGAGGCCGACAGGCAGCTCAGGCAATCGATCATGTCTGAAAAGTATCATCGCGGTGATATTGTTGATCGCCTACTGGACGGTCAGGAGTCATTACTCAGCACACCAGAAGGGCGCGTTTTTGATAGCTTTCAACAGCAGCTTAAACAAAGTGCAGAGCTCGACAGTATGCGCTTACGGTTACGCAGTATTCTTGCTCATCCTGCGGCGCTAAAAGCCCTTAATCATCCCCAGTTGACCGATCTAAAGTGGTTATCCTTAAGGCTAGTTCGGGAGAGCCAGTCAGTATTGCAAGCGCGGGCGCGCAGTGAAAAAGACGTTAAAGGTTTTCTGAAAACGGGGCTTGCGGGGGAGCATCATCGCGTTGGTCAAATACTCTCAGAAATCATGAATGTCGCGCTGGAGCTGGATTGGCAGAGCCAGAAGGTTCGTCGTGCTGACGCCTCTTTGCCGCCAGTGGGCATTGCCTTGGGTAATTTACCGGTTGCGGAGCGGCTGCGTTTTAAATCGCTTGAAAATGATGAAGATAAAGACCTAGATTTAAGCGTCACAGAAGGCGATCTCAACGATATCGGCGATGAATTCTGGGAGGCCTTTGACGGCTTGGATCGTGACCTTGCGATTCAAAAAACCTTAGCCTTACTGGCCAAAGAAGGGCAGCCTATGACCATGGTTGAATTGGCAGAAGCCATGCCCCCCGTTCACGATTTAGAAACTTTTGCCTTATGGTTGGGCATGGCTCGTGAGGCCAATATCAATATTTGTGACGACCAGCGCCAACAAATCGAGCTGACAGACGAGCAGCAGCAACATTGGGTTTTTCAGGTGCCTAAAGTTGCTTTAAGTGCACAAGCCCTGGACGGTATTGATTGGGAATTTTAATGATGAATGGGATATTTGACCAACTGACAGCACAAAAGGCTTCTGTTGACACCTCTACTGACACTCCTGCTGGCAGTACTATGGATACAGAAGGTGATGAAGCGAATAAGCGCATTGACAATGAAGCCTCGCAAAGCACAGGCGAGCTTGCTCATCGCACCGATCAACGCCTGCGAGAAGCCTCTCAAGAGTTGCTGCGTTTTGGTTTATTAGAAGAAAGTCACAAGCCCAATCTCTACCGCATAGCGCAGACTCATTTAGATGCGCTAAATACCATATTAGAGCCCTTAGATTTCGTCGCGCATTCTGACGACATCCGGGGTTTAGTATTTTTAAAAGTCAGAAAAAGCGATACCGACGGCGATTTATTAGATGAGTGGAAGCACCCGCTTGTTCGCAAGCAGCGTTTAACCCTAGAGCAGTCGTTATTGACAGCCATTCTCCGTCAGTACTTTATTGCACACGAGCAAGAGGCTGGCACCGGTGCCGTCCAAGCAATGGTGGCAGTAGAAGAGCTAATCCCACAGCTGCAAGTCTATTTCGGTGATACCGGCAGTGAAGCGAAAGAGCGCACGCGTGCGCTGCAATTATTAGATCAATTAAAAGGCCATGGGCTCGTCTCTGCGCCCGATGCCCATGAGCGAGTCACCATACGTCCAATGATTACCCATTTAGCCAACCCAGAAAACCTTAAAGCCCTACTAGAACAGCTAAAAGCCCGCGCGGCCATTAATAATGAAACTCAGGAGGACTCGTCGTGACAGCGGATGATAGCCTTTGGCAGCTGGCACCTACTTACACCCTAAAAACGCTAGAATTATTTAATTGGGGCGGCTTTAATGGGCCACATCAAGCCACAATAGATGTCGGGGGGACGGCGATTGTTGGGCCGACCGGCAGCGGTAAAACCACCTTGATTGACGCCTTGATGACACTGTTAACGAGTAACCCAAAATACAATCTAGCCTCCACCGGTGGGCTCGAAAGTGATCGCGATTTAGTCTCCTACGTGCGCGGTGTTTCGGGTCCGGGCGATGGCGGAGCTGATCAATCGCATATTGCTCGCCCAGGTAAAACGGTTACGGCCATTTCGGCAACATTGCATAACGGCGAAAGCACCGCCTGCTTGGCAGCGATACTATGGTTTGACGATAGCAATTCATCCCCGACGGACATGAAAAAGCTTTGGTTGTTTAGCACTTCCCCTGAGCAAAACCTTAATCTCTGGCTTACCGTACAGCACGAAGGCGGCATGCGTGCCTTGCGTCAGCTGGATAAAAGTAATACCGGTATTTGGACGTATACGGCCAAAAAATCATTTCTAGCACGCATTCGCGATTTTTTTGAAGTGCGTGAAAATGCCTTTAACCTGTTAAATCGTGCAGCGGGATTAAAGCAGTTAAATAGCATTGACGAAATTTTCAGAGAACTCGTATTAGACGACACTGCCCAATTTGACCGAGCCAAAGAAGTGGCCAATAGCTTTGATGATTTAGCCGCTATTCATGAAGAGCTCGATATTGCCCGTCGGCAGCAGCGCTCACTGGAGCCCGTAAAAAGCACTTGGGATAAAGTACAGAAGAACGAAACCGAGTTAAGTCAAAAAAATCACCTCTACGAATTAGTGTCCCCTTGGTTTGGTGAGCAAGGGTATAAAATTTGGTTGGCAGAATATGAACGGCTGCGTGGCGAATATCAACAAGCCCACGCGAATCAAGAACGTAGCGAAGAGGCTTATCATGCACAAATACAAAGCCGAGATAACCTGAAAGAACATTATTTGAAACTAGGCGGTTCAGATATTCAGGTGCTAGAGGCTCTGATTGCTGAGAAACAACAAAATGTTAATCGTATTGAGCGTTCAGCAAGTGAATATCAGCGCTTAGTGGCGAACCTTGCCATGCCTCCAGAGCTGACGCGAGAAAAATTACAGGCGAATCAAACGCATGCTCAAAGTCAGGTCGAAGCACTTAAGCAGGAGTTGGGAAAAGCGGAGACGGATGTTTTTGACCAGGGTGTCGCCGAGCGAGATGCCAGTCAAAGCCTGCGTGAATTACAACAAGAACTCAGCGATATTCAGCAGCGACCGCGTTCCAATATCCCAGGGAAATTCCAACATTTCAGGCAAGCCTTAGCTGAAGAGTTAAACCTGAGTGAGGATGATTTACCTTTTGTCGCAGAGCTAATTCAGGTGAAAGAGGGCGATCAGGATTGGCGTGGCGCGATTGAGCGTGCCATTGGCAGCCATCGTTTACGTATCTTGGTGCCTCCTAGCGAAATTAACCGAGCGTTAAACTGGATAAATAAACGCCATAACCAACTGCATGTTCGTATTTTAGAAGTGAATACGCATGATAAAACCGCTCGTTTTTTAGCGGATGGCTTCACCCATAAGCTCGATTTTAAAACCCACGATTACCGTGAAACCGTTAAGCACTTAGTGGCTAGAATTGATCGCCATTGCGTGACGGATTCTGAGCAACTGAAAACGACCGAGCATGCCATAACGATGCAAGGGTTAATGTCGGGTAAAGCGCGATTTTTTGATAAGCAAGATCAAAAACGTTTACAGGATGATTGGCTAACCGGGTTTGATAACCAAGACCGCCTAGCGTTTCTCACGCAGAAATGTAACGATCAGGCTCATATTCAAACCGAGGCCAAAAACCTGCTGCAACACGCTAAATCCACGCAGACGAAACTTAATCAGCGCCAGGCCTTGCTTGGGC